>JAQWYU010000141.1 GCA_029253805.1 Flavobacteriaceae bacterium
TTCTACCGAACTGGCAGTCATACATTTTTTGGTTAAAAACGTATCATTTTTTATAGCATTCATATTTATGGTTTCACCACATTCCCGCACTAAAATAAGTAATTTTCTAGCAACATCAACTCCGCTTAAATCTATTCTTGGATCAGGTTCAGTATAGCCCTCTTTCTGTGCTTGTTTAACTACTTCATGAAAGGAGTTATTTTTGTTAAAATTATTAAAAATAAAATTTAAACTTCCTGAGAGAACAGCATGTACGGAATTAATTTCATCACCTGAATTTACAAGGTGTTTTAAAGTATCTATTACAGGTAGTCCAGCTCCTACATTTGTTTCGAATAAAAAGGGTACATCATATTTATGGGAAAGTTGTTTTAACTCTAAATAGTTTTCAATTTTACTAGAACAGGCTATTTTGTTACAAGCAACAACTGCGATACTTTGTTTTAGATATTTAGAGTAACTAGATGCAACCATTTCACTAGCGGTGATGTCAATAAAAATAGAATTTCTGAGGTTTAAAGATTTTATAAACTCAAAAAAGGCAATAGGATCTGATTTATAACCATCATTTAAAAAAGTTTCCCAGTTGTTTAAATCAATTCCGGAATTATAAAAATTCATTTTTTTAGAATTTGATAAGCCTATTACATTTAACCTTAAATTTAAGGTTGATTTTATATATTTATTTTGTTTTTTAATCTGATTTATGAGAGATTTTCCGACATTTCCTACTCCAGAAATAAATAGATTAATTTGTTTATTTTCTGTTTCAAAAAAACATTCGTGTAAACAATTTAATGCTTTTTTTACATCAGATTCAGCTATCACAGCAGATATATTACGCTCAGAAGCACCTTGAGCTATTGCACGTATGTTTACATTATTTTTTCCCAAGGTGCTAAACATTTTGCCGCTTATTCCTTGGTGACTTTTCATTTGATCACCTACAACAGCTATAATTGATAAATTAGCTTCAACAACCAAGGGGTCAATTTTGAATAGTGAAATTTCATTTTCAAATTCTTTGTCTATTACATGTTTTGCTAAAGTTGATTCCTTGTCTGAAACACCAATACAAATTGAATGTTCAGAAGATGCTTGAGTCGCAATAATTATATTGATTTTCTCCCTAGCTAATGTTTCAAATAAACGCTTTGAAAACCCTGGAATCCCTACCATACCATTACCCTGAAGGGTTAACAAAGCTATACTGTTAATATTGCTTATTCCTTTTATTGGGTTTGGATTTCTGTTTTTAACCAAATGTGTAATTAATGTGCCTTTATCTTCTGGAGCTAAAGTATTTTTTATCAATAATGGAATTTGTTTTGAAAGTACAGGTAAGACAGTTGGAGGGTATAACACTTTGGCTCCAAAATGTGATAGTTCAATAGCCTCAAAGTAGGATAGCTTTTTAATAGGTTTTGCATTCTTTACAACTTTTGGATTAGTGGTAAACATGCCGCTGACATCGGTCCATATCTCAAGGACACTGGCATCCATCGCAGCTGCAATAATCGCAGCACTGTAATCAGATCCACCACGTCCTAGAGTAGTTACCTCTCCAAGTTCAGATTTTGATATAAACCCAGGAAGAATTGTGATTATTTTGTTATTATTTCTAAAATAAGTAACAATGTTCTCATTTGTTTCTTCAAAATTTACAGCAGCGTTTGTGAAATTTGAATTTGTAACAATTAGATTTTGTGAATTTTTTAATTGGATATTAAAATCCTGTAATTTCATCGTTTCGAAAATTATTAATGAAGAAAGTAATTCACCAAAACTTAAAAGTTTGTCAGTAGTTTTTGGAGACATCTCATTAATTAGGTATATACCATCTAATATCTTTTCTAGCTTGGAAAGGTGGTTTAAAACGATGTCTAAAGTTATTTGATGAGCCTCATCTGATAATAAACCGTCTATAATTTCAACATGCTTTAAACGCAAGGATTCAAATTCAAATTTGTATTTTTTATCTTTTTCAACTGCTTTGTACGCAGCCGCTAATAACTTGTCCGTAATTCCTCCAATTGCAGAAACTATTACGATTACATTTTCCGATAGAGATTCATTTTTTACAATTTCTATAACTTTCCGGATGTTTTTTGCAGAACCAACGGATGTTCCCCCAAATTTTAAGACTTTCATTTATTCTATTTGATTATTTATATAAACTATTGTTAGGAAGCGAACATTAATTTTTGAGGCGAGAGCTATGAGTTAATTCGATCCAAATGAATAAAAGTAACTACTATAATTCGAGTAACTATAATATTTAAATCCAACGATTTATAAGAAAATTTATTTGGTTATTATTTATACTTGCTATAGTTAGAAAAGTATAACTATACATTCAAAAGTATCAAATTAAAAGCTCCAAAAAAATAATTATCGTAGTTTTAAAAATTAATGAATTTAAAGGCTTTTTATTTTAAATAATTAACTAAATATCAACAATTTTTATGTATTTCTTAATCTTTAATAGATCTGCTAATTTTATGAGGTAAATTTAACTTCTTCAAAATGTTAATGACTGTTTGATAAATATTATTTAAATAGTTAATTTTTATATGTTTTAAATATTGTAATTATTAATTTTGCAAAAGAACTTTGAATAATATAAAACATGCGTCGCGACGAACAAATTTTTGAGTTAATTAATTTTGAAAAAGAACGTCAAATCAACGGAATTGAATTGATTGCTTCTGAAAATTTTACAAGTGATCAAGTAATGGAGGCTACAGGATCTGTTCTTACTAATAAATATGCTGAGGGTTACCCTGGTAAGCGTTATTATGGCGGTTGTGAAATTGTTGATGAAGTTGAGCAAATAGCAATTGATCGTGCTAAAACTTTATTTGGCGCCGCTTGGGCGAATGTCCAACCTCATTCAGGAAGTCAAGCAAATACTGCTGTTTTTCATGCTTGCTTGAAAGTTGGTGACAAGATACTAGGATTTGATTTATCACATGGAGGTCATCTTACTCATGGTTCTCCAGTTAATTTTTCTGGTCGTTTATATAATCCTGTATTTTACGGAGTTGAAAAGGAAACAGGAGTTTTAGATTATGATAATATTCAAGATATTGCTACCAAAGAACAGCCTAAATTAATTATTGCTGGTGCCTCTGCCTACTCAAGAGATATTGATTATAAACGATTCCGCACAATTGCAGACTCCGTAGGAGCATTATTGCTCGGAGATATATCTCATCCTTCTGGATTAATTGCTAAAGGAATTTTAAATGATCCTTTACCTCATTGCCATATAGTGACAACAACTACTCACAAAACACTTAGAGGTCCTAGAGGCGGACTAATTATGATGGGGACTGATTTTAAAAACCCTTTCGGAATTACTTTGAAATCTGGAAAAGTACGTATGATGTCTTCTTTGCTGGACTCAGCTATATTTCCTGGGAATCAAGGTGGGCCTTTAGAGCATGTCATTGCTGGTAAAGCTATTGCTTTTGGTGAAGCTTTGACAGACGACTTTTTGCATTACATTATACAAGTCAAAAAAAATGCGGAAGCGATGGCAAAATCCTTTGTAAAGCGTGATTACCATTTAATTTCTGGTGGGACTGATAATCACATGATGTTAATTGACTTACGCAACAAGAATATTACTGGAAAAGATGCAGAAAATGCATTAGTAAAAGCTGATATTACAGTTAATAAAAATATGGTCCCTTTTGATTCTCAAAGCCCATTTGTAACTTCTGGAATTAGAGTTGGAACGCCTGCAATAACAACCCGTGGTATGACAGAATCAGATATGGAAACAATTGTAGGGTTTATAGATGATGTTATTAATAACTTTGACGATGATGCTAAGCTAGAAGCAATTGCACAAAAAGTTAATGCTTTAATGAGACACCGCCCCTTAGTTTCCTGAAATTAAAAGTTTTAAACAAACCAACATTAAACTAAGTTTTTAGTTTTTAATCCTCATATTCTACAGCATTATAAGCACCTATGTCAGGTGGCTGATTTCGTATTGTATTTGTAATATCTTTATTTAAGTTCCCATAAACAATGCCAACACCTTGGGCAGGTGATCCAACAGGTATATTTAACCTATTGTTATTTTGATCAACAAACTGTGGGTCGTAGTTAAAGATAACATTTTCATAAATTGTAGAATTATCAAAGTCATATTCAGCTGAAGAAAAATTTCCATTTAGGTCATCAAAATAGATTAGACTATTTGTGAATTTAAAATTTAAATCTTCTGAGTTTTCTTTTTCAATTAATAGTTCTGGATTATTATTCCCATAAATTATACAATTTGTAAAACTTGCTGTACTTAGGGGGTTAGTTGTAACTGTATTTTCTGCATCCACAATAAAATTATTTAGTAATAGAGCTGGAAATTGTCTAAAACTAGATGACCAATAATTTGCTATGGTTGAATGTACAATATTATAGTTACCTCCAAAAGTTCCAGCAAATGAAGATAAACCACAATTATTGATTACTATGTTTTCAGCAATTATTGAAGTTGCTCTACCAAGGATTCCAAAATTACTATGGTTATAAACTTGGGAATTGGTAATTTGAAACTTTGATGGATCTTGTTCATCTCCATCGCATAAGACTCCAATTGTACCATTCTTAATAGTTGCGTGGTTAACAATGTTATTTACGCTGCCATTATATAACCAAATAGCTTGCCATTGTCCAGAGATGTCTTGGTAAAATGGTTCTAAACGGTCTCCTTCAAAAATGACTTCATTTTCTAATAGTTCTGAGTCTAAGCTAGGCATTCCATTTACGTGTAGTGAAGCATTATTTGTTATCAAGAGACCAGAGTCAGCGTGAAAATGAATTCTAGCCCCAGGATTTATATTTAGGGTTTTTCCATTACCAACAGCTGCATATCCGTAAATCACATACGGTTTTTCATTTGTAAAGTTAAGTTCTGAGTCTTCAAGAAATCGACCTCTAATAGAGGTTTCATCACTAATTCCATCTCCATCAATATCAAAGTCTAAAGTTTCAATAATTCCACCTGCATCACGGTTAGGATATATAAATACTGCGTCTTTTACTAAGGTGACTAGTTCTACTTTTTGAATACCAGTTGAATTTTCAAATTCTATAGCATCTGTATATAAAAAACGTGTTTCGTTCTCAACTAATGAAAGTATATCTATTGTTGTTTCTATGAAAATATACATACTGTCCCTAGCTAAAATTTCGATGTTTTCGAACTCTCTTCCAGTATATGTGCTATTTCCAATTAAACCATCTACATTCATTCGATAGTTTGAGTTTGGCCCATCACTAAGTTTTATTGATGGAATTAGGATGTCTTTGTTACTTTTATTGTAAACTTTGAGTGTATAGGTGCTAGATCCAATATTTGAAAAAACAGTATCTAGATAAACAGTATCTTTAGAAAAGCTTAGATTAACAGAACTTGGACTAAATACAAAGTCCTCTCGGCATGAGCTCCAAAAAACTAAAGCGATTAAACATAATATTGCGCAAACAAAACGTTTCATTCATTAATTATTTTTTGTAAAAATATAACTTTATGTTTGAATGAGTTGTGATTGTTAAATTCTTTATTTTTATAAAATCCAAGTTAATATGTCAATTTTAAAAAAATAATTAGTTTTTGATAATTCTAACTTCAAACAATTTATCCCATCGTTTACCTGTGACAAACAAAGTTTTTGTATTTTGATTGTAGGCCATTCCATTTAAAACGTCAAGGCCATCATGTTTTGTGACTTTAGATTTTAGAGCTTTAAAATCAATTACAGCTTCAATAGCTCCATTATTTGGATTGATAATAGCGACTCCATTTTTTTGATAACGATTTGCATAAATATAACCCTCTACCCATTCCAATTCATTTAAATTTGTTAGTTTACCTTTATTTGTGTAAGCTTGTATATAACTTTCTTCATAGAGTGTTTTAGGGTTAAGCAGCCATATGTACTCGGTCCCATCAGATTTGTAAAATAGATTACCATCATTACAAAGTCCCCATCCTTCTTTACTTTGTCCGTATTTAAAGGTTTCTATTTGTCTTAGGCTATTGATGTCGTAAACTAAACCACGTTCTTCTTTCCAAGTAAGCTGATAAATTTTATTATTCAAAATTGATAATCCTTCACCAAAATAAGAATTGCTTAAATTAATATTTTTTAAAATATCTCCAGATTTATAATCAATTTCTCTAAGTTTCGACTCTCCATATTGGCCAGTACTTTCGTATAGCTTTCCATTATAGAATTCCAATCCTTGTGTGTAAGATTTTATGTCATGAGGATAAGTATTTACAATTTCATAAGAGTAAATTTTTGGTGTATTTTTATTTACAACAATTATATTTTTTATTAAAACATCAATTTGTGAATCATGATAAACTTTAGCCTTTATAACTTTTTCTCCTAAAGTAGAGTTAAATAACGGCGTAGATTTCGAAATTTCAGTATTGTTTAAAGTTAAATGAATAGAGTCAATTTTTATGTTATTAATATTAGTTATGTTAATATTAATTGTGTCAGCATTTGAAATAATATTTGTTTCACTATTTAACTTAATGGAAAAGTTAGGTTCTTTAACTTGGTTTAAGTTTTCACAACCGATTAAGATAAAGTTAAGGACTATGAAAGTCAGTAATTTAAACGAATACATATGACAGATAATTTTCAACGCAATTTATTTATTTATATTCACTAAAAAAAATCATTGAGTGAATATAAAACATCGTATATTTGCGCTGGCAAGTCCTACACAACTAGCTCCTATTGAATCCTCCAGGGTGGGAACGCAGCAAAGGTAAATGGTTGTAGCGG
>JAQWYU010000142.1 GCA_029253805.1 Flavobacteriaceae bacterium
TTATTTTTAATGCCATAATTGATATTTATTATTTTAAGTTTATTAATGTTTTAATTAGTTGCTTTATTTGCTGTTAAATCAGAGCCCATGTAACTTTGTACTGTTCTAAATCCTATATAACTTCTTTGGTTTGTATCTACTTCAAAGTCACGTGAACTCACTTGTAGATAATAAGCGATATCTTTCCAGGAACCTCCACGAACAACTTTACGTTTGTTAGAGGAATCAGTAACATTTGGGTTGATTGAAGAAGCATAATCGTAGGAAGATGAATAATAAGATGACATTGTCCATTCGGCTACATTACCAGCCATATTATATAAGTTGTAGTCATTTGGCTCATAAGCATCTGCTTCCACAGTATATAATGCTTGATCTGCTACATAATTACCTCTTAGCGGCTTGAAATTAGCCATAAAACACCCACGATCATTCTTAGTGTAAGGTCCTCCCCATGGATACGAAGCTCCTGCAAGTCCGCCTCTAGCAGCATACTCCCACTCTGCTTCATTAGGTAATCTAAATTTATTAACGAAATCTTCACCTTTAGATTTTTTGTAAGAATTTTTCAATAAAGTACGCCACTGACAAAAGGCTTGTGCTTGTTTATGACTTACACCAACCACTGGGTAATCTCCATAGGCTTCGTGCCAGAAATAGTCATTGTGCATCGGTTCGTTGTATGAATAATCAAAGTCACGTATCCAAACTGTGGTATCGGGATATATTTTCAGAGCTTCCTTTAAGATTACATCTTTTCTACTAATCCCTTTGGATTTAGCAGCCTTTTCTATGTCCATGTAAGTATACTCAAACTCAAATTGATTAACATCCCATGTACGCTGTCCATTGTAAGATTCTTCTAGTGAAAGATACATATTATCCATCACTTCGGAGTATAATTCGTCAGGGTATTCGTCTTTTTCGAAAATCAAATCAACATCTCGATTAATATTTCTTTCCTCATCTCCATAAGTATCAATCATATATTTTTGATATGGAGTTAATTCTTCATCATCTATAGAAATGTAAGCATAATCTCCAATAGTGCCTTCATCTTCATTAGTCTTGCCTTCTAATTCAGCCAATTCTGCGAGGTTAAGTCTTATTATGGAATCTCTTACCCAATGAACGAATTGTCTGTATTCACTATTTGTGATTTCAGTCTCGTCCATATAAAATGAGCTAATAGAAACAGTTCGATTGGGCGCATCCTGGTCACCTACGACATCATCATCTGATTTACCCATTATAAAAGCACCTCCCGGAACTAAACTCATTCCGTAAGGCTTTTCTGGATGCCATTTTTTGCCTTTAACTCCTTCTAATTCACCTTTGCCATTCGAACCACAGCTGGTAACTAAAGCAAAAATTATTGTTGTTAAAAATATTTTTTTCATAATTAATTTTATAAAGAAGTTTAACTCCTCCAAAATTTTAGGATGTAAACATACCTATATACTTATTAAAAAACAACTTTTTTTTGATTCAATGGTCCTAAAAAAATCATAAAAAAACCGTTTAAGTTTATTGTTTCTAGTTTTTTTTGTAGGCTTTGAACCACCTCTCAGGAATTATTCCTTTGGTAGCAGTTTCGTAATCCTCATACATACATGCTAATAACGGATGTTGCTGAGATTTAGTATTTGAATATTCAACAAAAGGAATCTCAACCCACCATCTTCCTGTCTTTTTGCTCTTATAAAATACTAATTCTTCATCTTCAACTAGTACAGTAAATTTTTGGTAGTTATTTTGATCAGTGAAGTCATCATCATTGACACGACAATTAACTCCTTCAATAAAATACCATATTATTTGAGCCACTAACATGGCAGTTGCTTGGTCATCATTAGACGGGTTATATTCAAATACTCCAAAAGAGCTGACTTTATTGCTAATACCTGAATACCTTGATACAGCGCAAATTTCACGTCCATCAAAGCCGTTTGGAGAATATTTTTGATTAAGACTGACTTCTGACGACTTAACTGAATTTAAGTCTAAGGTCACTATATCAGCATCTCTTAATAAAGGCTCAACCAAACCAATTGACTTTGAAATGTCTCCCAAACGATAGGACTCAAAATATAGTTTTTCCATTAAATCAATCTCCTCTTGAGAGTTGAAATAAGTTTGAAATCCTATGACAGTGTAGTTAAATAAATTGTATGGCTTCTCTAATATAATTTTACCTAAATAACTTCCATTAGTGATAGGTTTAGACGAATCGCCTAAATCAAAACTCTTGTCAATGTTTACAATATTTACCATGGAACTTATTTTGTCATAAGCTCTGTAATTAGCGTAAGTGAGATCTTGTGAACCACCTATGATTACAGGAATAATATTGGAATTAACAAGGCTAGAAACAACCTGAGATAAAGCGAAATAAGTGTCTTCAACAGTGTTTCCTCTTTGTATATCACCTAAATCAGCCATATGATGTACCCAATTTCCTGGAAACAATTTGTAAAAAGCTTTTCTAATTTCTATAATCTGAAATTCATCTCCAATGTAATTGACGGAATTCCTAGACTCCAGAACTCCCACAATTGCTATCTTAATTCCTTTAAGCTCAGGGGTATTTTTAGAAGTATGAATAAATAGTTTTTTTCCAATAGCCTGGCCATGAAACAGCTCTATTTGGTCAACGAGACGGTCTTGTACAGGCGAAAGAAAACTAAAATCTATCATTTATTTCTTTTTTTTAGGGCGGGTTTTCTTTGATGTATTTTTGGTTATAATCTCCTTAACTTCTTCAAGAGTAAGTTTGGCAGCATCAACTGATTTAGGAAGTTCAATTTTAATTTTTCCTTGGATTATATTATGTCGTCCCCAACGTGCTTTTTCAACCCTTATACCGTCTTCCTCCCAATCGTGAATTAGCTTATCAATCTCTTTTTGTATTTTGTCCTTGATTAAGTTTTCAATATCGACTGGAGATAAATTATCCCAATCATATTTTTTGTTCACATTAATGAACATATTATTCCACTTGATGAAAGGTCCAAATCGACCTTTTCCTTTTTGTACTGGCAAGCCATCATATTCGTATATTGGGGCATCGGCGGCCTCTTTTTCTTTTATGTATTGAATTGCATCTTCCATTTCAACACGCATTGGATCTGCTCCTTTTGGAATAGAAATATACTTATCTCCATATCTAACATAAGGACCAAAACGACCATTATTAACAATAATATCTTCCCCATTGTACTCACCTAAATCTTTTGGCAGCTGAAATAAGTCCAAGGCCTCTTCAAAAGTAATTGACGCTAACTGAAAGTTTGGTGGAAAACAAGCAAAAACTTGCTTTTCTTCCTCGTCAGCAAGACCAATTTGAACAATTGGACCAAATTTACCCAGGCGTACACTTAACTGACGACCTGACTTAGGATCTACTCCTAAAATACGCTCACCAGATTCACGGTCCGCATTTTTACTAACCTCCTCAACTTGTGGATGAAAATCTTTATAAAATGACTTCATCATTTTAGTCCAATCTTCCTTACCACTAGCAATTAAATCAAAGTCAGCTTCAACCTTGGCAGTGAAATTATAATCCAAAATAGCTTCAAAGTGATTTACTAAAAAATCAGTTACAATTATTCCAATGTCAGTGGGTACTAATTTCCCTTTGTCGGACCCAAACTTCTCAGTAAGTTTTTTGCCGACTAGTTTGTCATTCGACGTAGTCCACAAGTTATAGTATCTTTCACTTCCATCAACCGTTCCTTTTTCAACGTATTTTCTATTTTGGATTGTAGAAATAGTTGGGGCATATGTGGATGGCCTGCCAATTCCTAGCTCTTCAAGTTTTTTGACTAATGAAGCTTCAGTAAATCGATAAGGCGGCCTGGAAAAGCGCTGAGTAGCAGTTACATGATTATTGGTCAATGATTCATTTAGCACCATTGCTGGTAGCATACCTTCTTGTTCTAGATTTTCTTCGTCAGTTCCTTCCAAATAAACTTTCAAAAACCCATCAAATTTAATCACCTCGCCATTGGCATTAAATGTTTCATCATGACTTGAGGAATTTATTTTAACATTGGTTCTTTCTAACTGAGCATCGCTCATTTGAGAAGAAATAGCGCGCTTCCATATAAGATCATACAAACGAGCCTGATCTCTTTCAATGTTCACTGAATGTATTGAAAAGTTTGTTGGACGAATGGCTTCGTGTGCTTCTTGAGCTCCTTTAGACTTACCTTTAAAATTGCGAGGCTTACTGTAGGAATCTCCATAAGACAAAGAAATTTCTTGGGCTGCACTGTTACGAGCCTCTTGTGACAAATTAACACTATCGGTTCTCATGTAAGTAATTAAACCTGCTTCATACAGCCGTTGAGCCATATTCATAGTTTTACTTACAGAAAAATATAATTTCCTAGCTGCCTCCTGCTGCAA
>JAQWYU010000143.1 GCA_029253805.1 Flavobacteriaceae bacterium
AAACTAGCGCTGCTGCAATGGTTAATAATACAATTTTAAAATTTTTCATAATCTATAAATTTAGTAATACATATTTATTTTTAATACTTCTCGTGTTTATTATTTAAAAGCTCATATTCACTCCTAACAAAATATTTTGAGCATTAGGTGCGCCATTAAAATCAACCCCGTTTATAAGACCTGTGGAATTAAAAGTTGATAGTTCAGGGTCATAGCCACTGTAATTTGTCCAAGTTAACAAGTTTTGACCCGCTATATAGATATTTAAACTATCAAACAAACTAGTATCTTTTACAGCTATATCATATCCAATAGTTAAATTATTTAGTCTTAAAAAACTACCATCTTCAATTATACGGTCGGTGATGGCAAGATCATTAATTGTATTATATCCAATTCTTGGATGAGTATTTGATTGATTGTCTGGCCTCCATGCATTATTGTAAGCTCTTGGTAAAATATTTCGAAACGCAAGCCCTTCAGCATTATCTAACTGCAATAAATTTCCATTTGCAATTTGATTTCCGTAAACTCCATTAAACAAAGCTCTGACTGTAAACTTTTTGTATCTAAAATTAATATTTAGTCCATATATAAAATCAGGATTTGGATTACCAATAAAGGTTCTGTCATTTAAATCGATCACTCCATCACCCGAGTCTAAAACTCCATCGCCATCAGTATCTTCAGAAAATTGATCTACTATTCTAACATCTCCAGCCACAGCGCCTTGGACTAAGTCAGTATCTTCAGTCTGGTAGATACCATCTGTTTCATATCCGTAAAAAAGACTTGATTCTTCCCCTTCAACAAATACATTTGCAAAAGATTTAAAATATTGACCTCTACTAATAGCATTACCATAATAAAATCTTCTTTGTGACACTGCTCCATTTTCATAGAAATCTTGTAGTGGCTGAGAATTTAAATCAATAATCTCTGTTTTATTAAATGAGATATTTCCTCCAAAACTTAATTCCATATCATCTGTTGAAATCGGGGTAAAGTTAAGAGCCGCTTCAACTCCTTTATTTGAAATAGAGCCCTTGTTTACTAAAATATTTAAAAACCCAGAAGATGGTGGTATATTAGAGTTTTGAAGTAAATCTTTAGTTGTTTTGTTATAAATATCAAAAGTACCAGAAACTACGTCGTTTTTGGTACTAAAATCAATACCAAAATTTAGTTGTTCTGTTGTTTCCCATGTTAAATCAGGATTTGATAGACCTAATAAAGCAATAGGAACATTAGTACCGCCATCTGAATTTCCATAAAGACTGGTTAAAACACCATAATTAGAAATTGTCCCGTAAGGTCCTATACCATGATTACCTATTTGACCCCATCCGCCTCTAAACTTTAACTTTTCAAATAAATCGAAATTTTGAACAAAGCTTTCATTCCCAGCATTCCACGCTAAAGCAAATGATGGAAAGACTCCATACTTATTTCCATCAGAAAACTTTGAAACTCCGTCACGTCTAATTGTAGCTGTCATTATATATTTATTATCGAAAGTATAATTTAATCTTCCAAGAATTGAGAATATTTGTTGATCAGATTTAAATAGCGTTAATGGCCTTCTAATAACCTGACCATAAGCTGGTTGTTCAATAGAAAATTGAGTTGTAATAAAATCCTCAACTCCATAAGTGCTAGTTGCTACTTTTCTAGCATCATAAGTGAGTCCAAAAACAGCATTAATTCTATGTTTTCTGTTAAACCTTCTATTAAATCTTAATAAGTTATTAAATTGATATGATTTTGAGTTTAACGTTGAAATTGTAAGTTGTCCTCCTGTATCATTTCCTTGAAAAGTCGTAAGCCCAAACCAACGTCTTCTATCTTTATTTCTAATATTACCTCCAAATTTAGCTTCGTATGATAAACCTTTAATTGGAAGCTTATATGTAAGACTTAAGGAGCCTATATAACGAGATGCTCTAGAAAAATCTGTAAAATCATTTGTCCAAGCGTATGGATTAGTCTGAAATTGTTCTTCGGGGATATCGTCATTTGCCAATAGAGGCCTAAATGCTACAGCTTGATTCACGAAACTTCGATTAGAATTTCCAATTAAATCACCCCCTTGAACAAAATCATTGGTACTGAGGAAACCACTCAAACGAGCTTTTAGCTGTAAGTTATCATTTAGCTTTTGATTCAAATTAATTCGAATATCACTACTTTTAAAACTAGAATTTTGTACAACTCCAGCTTGGTTATCAAATCCTGCAGATATGTAGTAGTTTCCGTTTTCACCACCTCCTGAAGCGGAAGCACCAAATTTTTGACTAACTCCATTTACATAAACCTCATCTTGCCAATTAAAAATTCTGACAGGGTCAGTAGATTGAACCCCATTTGCTATTGAGTAAATAGTAGGTCCATCAACAAAATAACGAGGGTTTTCTCCATTATTTTCTCTAATTTCATTGACATAGTTAGCATATCCAAATCCGTCTAGTACATTATATTTATTGTTAATTGATCTTACAGAACTTGTGAGAAATGCACTTACTTTTACTTTGCCATTTTTTCCTTTCTTAGTGGTTATCATTACAACTCCATTGGCACCTCTAGAACCATAAATAGCAGTAGCAGAGGCATCTTTAAGAACCTGTATACTTTCGATATCTCGTGGATTAATTCCATTTAATCCATTTTGAGTTTCTTGACCACCGTTACCTAATCCAACAGACAGAACATCTTCACCTGCTGAAGAAATAATCACACCGTCTATCACATAAAGAGGTTCATTATTCCCTCTTAAACTATTAGTTCCTCTAATTTTTACACTAATTCCAGAGCCTGGAGAACCACCATTTTGTATTACTTGAACACCAGCTGCGCGTCCTTGTAAAAGCTGATCTACTGTGTTAGACTGGATAGCTACCTCATCTTTGACGGTTACTGATGATAAGGAACCTGAAATATCTTTCTTAAGTACTGTTCCATAGCCAATAACAACTACCTCATCAAGCTCATCGGTATCAACCTGTAGGTTTACTGAGATATTAGTATTTACAGATACATCTATTTCCTCATTTAAATACCCTACATAAGAAAATATTAAAACTTGTGTCGCATCTGAAGGAATTATAATTTTAAAAACACCATCAAAATTTGTAACTGCCCCTAAATTATTAGAATCTTTAACTTGAATGGTCACACCAGGAAGTGGCAAACCTAATTCATCATTAATAGTTCCTGTAACTGTCTTTGTCTGAGCAGATGTAACTAAAGGAGATAGAAGTGAAAAAATAATTAATCGGATAATGATTTTCATTGTTATTATGTTTAGTTAATTGAGTTATTATTTCAAAATTTAATTGTATTTCTAATAAAAGTATAATTTCAAAAGTATTTTTTTAAAGAATTATGAGTTTTATATCATACTTATTACATATTTAACAAACTTAATAACAACACCTATTTTATTTTATTAAATTTGAGGATTAGTATGTAAGATATGAAGCATATCTACTTATTTAAACTTCTTATAAAAGTTATATAAATTAAATTAATTAATATTGAAATATATCGTTGTTTATCGTAAAAGAAAACCAAACTACGATTTAAATTTATTATTATGACTTTAGAAAAACTCTATAAATTAATATCAATAGGAATAGTCTTTATTTCAAATATAATTTTTGGGCAAAGTTATATTAACAACTTGAAATTTAATCCTATTTCTGAGAACGTAAGTCAGAGAGCTATTACATCTATAATAAAAGATCAGAAAGGAATTATTTGGATAGGGACAAAAGGAGATGGAATTTATTCTTATAACGGGCTAGACTTAAAGAACTATAGACACGAGTGGGGAAACAAAAAAACCTTAAACAATTCTGGAGTAAATTCTGTATATATAGATTCTAATAATAATCTTTGGGTTGGAACTGATGTTGGTTTAAATCTGTATGTCAGAGAATTAGATCAATTTGCACCTATAAAACTTGATAGTTTAAATTCAAAAATAGAAGTCAAGGCAATTGGCGAGAATGAACACAAATTATTACTAATAGGCACCCATGGTTCCGGAGTTTTTGAATTAGACACCAATACAAAAAAAGTTGAAGTAGTAAAGATTAAAGCATATGACAATATAAATAAGTTTCAAGTTAATGATATAAAAACAACCCCTAGAGGCTCAATATTAATTGGGACAAACATTGGTTTACTTAAGTATAATTCTTTAAATCGCGAATTAGACTTTGCAAACTTCACAACCATAGGAAAGTCTAAATCAATCACATCCTCAGTAGAATCAATACTCACTAAATTGGATGGAAGTATTTGGATTGGTACAACTAACAAAGGTTTAATCGAGATATCAACCAACCCAGCTAATTACTTTGAGTTTAAAAGTCATAAAATTACAAACAAGCGAATCTTGTCATTAGAAATAAACAATGAAGGTGCAATTTTCTGTGGAACAGAAAACGATGGATTATTAATATTTGATAATAATGAAGTAGTTAGATCTATGAAGTTCAATAAATCTGATATAGATGGAATAAAATCCAACTCTATTTGGACTGTATTTATTGACAACAAAAACAGAATTTGGCTAGGTTATTTTAACCAAGGAGTAGATATTTATGATAAAGAGAATGAACGATTTAAATCTATAGAAAGTATCCCAAATAAGGACCAATCTTTATTTTCTAAATCTGTTACAAGTATAGATGAGGATTATTTAGGAAGGTTTTGGATTGGTATTTCTGATGGTGGACTTGATGTATATGACCCAAAAGAAGAAACATTTACTCATTTACTAGATCAAAAAAATAAAATAGCTCAAGGGCTAAATAGTAGCGATGTCGTTAGTGTATTTATAGATAGCCGACAAAATGTTTGGGTTGGAACATGGAATTCAGGTCTATTCTTACTAAAAAAAGGATCTAATAAATTCAGAAATATTCAAATTAAAAATAGTGGTAATGTTCTAAAATCAAATCGAATAATGAGTTTTGCTGAAGACTCAAAGGGACGTATTTGGATAGGAAGTTTTTTATCAGGCTTATACTCTTTTGATCTAAAATTAGACATTTTAAAGCACTATCAATCAAACGCCTTTAAAGCATTGTACATTAATTCTAAAAATATTAGAAAAGTCATAGCTGACCGTCAAGATAATATTTGGATAGGAACCCGGACAGGCTTATATAAAATTGAAAAACCAGACTCAGAAGCTCCAAAAATAACTCCCTACAGTTCAATCATAAATAATGACAACAGGGTAAGAGGTGACTTGGTAACTACAATTTTTGAAGACCATCTCAACAATTTATGGATTGGAACCGACGGAGATGGTTTATGTAAATTAAACCCAATTAATCACGAATTTAAATGGTTCGGAACTTCAGACAATTTTGATCATCAATCCATTAAATCTATTCTTGAAACAAAAGAAAATCAAATTTGGATTGCAGGAAACAACGGAATTTCAAAATTTGAATCTATCAAAAATGAGTTTATTAATTATAATACTCAAGATGGTTTAATTACAAATAATTTCAATAAAAATTCTAGTTATATTTCTAATGAAGGTATATTATATTTTGGATGCTACCGAGGCATAAATTATTTTAATCCAAATGCGATTAAGTTAAATTTAGACCCTCCAACAGTATTTTTAAATGATTTTAAAATTTCTAACCAAAGCGTAATTCCTAATGAAGCTAACTCTCCTTTAAAAAAAGCAATTAATGAAACTAAAAAAATTAAACTTGAACATAATCAAAACATGTTTACTATTGATTATTTCGGTTTGGGATATACACGCTCAAAAAATATTGAATATGCATACTTTTTAGAAGGTTTTGAATCTAATTGGAATTATGTAAAAAGAACAAGAAATGCCACGTATACCAATATCCCGGCTGGAAGCTATAATTTTAAGGTAAAAGCTGCTAATTCGGATGGTATTTGGAATGATATCCCCACAGTATTACAGATAGAAATACTAGTTCCTTGGTGGAAAAGTAATCAGGCTTTCTTTATTTTTTTCATTATCGCCTTGATATTAGTTATAATTATTTACAAGTATTTAAATGTTCGTATAAGAGAGCGTCAACAAATTAAAAATGAACGTGAGCAACGAACTCAAGATGAAGCTCTTAATGCTAAAAAGATTCAGTTTTTTACAAACATATCTCACGAATTTCGAACACCGTTGACACTTATACTTAATCCTCTGGAAGCTATTATTGGAAATAAGTCCATCGAACTACCAACTGATATTGCTGAAAAACATGAAATAATTTATAAAAACTCTAAACGACTATCTAGATTAATAGATGAACTGATGGATTTTAGAAAACTTCAGTTTAATAAAATGTCCATCAATGCCTCAAAGTTTGACATTGTTTCATTTGTAAAGGAAGTTGCGAGTCACTTTGAAGAAGAGGCTATTCAA
>JAQWYU010000144.1 GCA_029253805.1 Flavobacteriaceae bacterium
TGAAACAAATGAAGTTGAATCTGAATTTGATGGAGGTTTAAAGATTTTTGGCGGTTGGAGTCGGGGACAGAACGCACAACGCTCGTTGGCGCTATTTGCTCGAGGACAATATGGGTACTCCAAGTTTGAGGAATCATTTTTTGAAGAACTTTCTTATGACAATTTTCAATCTCTAGTTCTAAGAAACTCTGGACAGGACTGGATTCGTTCATCAATAAAAGACGCTACCCTTACAAGTCTCATGCGGGGATCAGGCTTAGATTTTCAAGAGCATAATGCTGTATCAACTTATATAAATGGTGAATACTGGGGTTTATATAATATGCGAGAAAAAAACAATGAACATATGTTAGCTTCAAAACACAATATTGATTCCGATGAAATTACAATATTAACCAATAACGCTGAAGTATTAGAGGGTAGCAATACTGATTATAATAACTTAATGGATTATGTAGCTTCAGTAGATTTAAGTGTTGATGCTAATTTTGAATATATTAGAGAGAGAGTAGACCTTGTAAACTACGCATTGTACCAAGCTGCTAATATTTATTATAATAATACTGATTGGCCTGGAAATAATATCAAGTTCTGGAACCACCCAAACGGAAAATGGCGATGGATAATGTACGATACAGATTTCGGCTTTGGGCCTTGGTGGAATCCAGGAAACTATTGGGAAGACACACTTAGTTTTGCATTAGAGCCTAATGGGCCGGATTGGCCAAACCCTGCATGGTCTACACTATTATTTAGAAAATTGACTACTAATATTGGCTTTAGAGATCAGTTTATCAATAGATATGCGGATGAAATGAATACTCGCTTTTTACCACTCAATGTGAAAAATCATATTAATATTCTCCATGACAAAATAACTTCTGAAATTCCATACCATTATGAACGATGGGATAGCGATCCTAGTTTAGCTACATATTACAGAGATGAAATGAAGGAATTTGCTGATCAGAGGCCATTCTATGCAAAAGAGCACATTAAGGCTAAGTTTAATCTCCCAAACTATCACAGTTTAACAATCACTAATTACAATACTAATGAAGGGTTTGTAAAAGTAAATAATAACTTAAAAATTCAAGAGAGTTCATGGGTAGGAGAATATTTTGAAACAGTTCCTGTTCAGCTGAAGGCAATTCCAGAAGCAGGATACGAATTTTCACATTGGGGTGGTGAATCTATCTCAACAGATGAAATTATATTTGTGGACTTAACGGAAGATTCTGAAGTCATCCCGTACTTTTCTACAAATGATACTTATGATCCTGTTGTTATTAATGAAATCAACTATAATTCTTCTGATAATTATAATGCAGACGATTGGATAGAGCTTTTCAACCCAAACCCATATCAGGTAGATCTTTCTCATTGGCAAATCAAGGATAGTGACGATTCACATTCATATGTAATTCCAGAGGGGACTTTTATTGAAGGGGAGGGATTTATTGTGGCTGTTAAAGATACTTCAGACTATCTTTCTGTATTTCCAGACGCGATAAATTATATCGGAAACCTAGGGTTTGGTTTAGGATCGAGTGGAGATAGTGTTCGTCTTTTTGATTCTGATAATGTTCTTCAAGATCAGGTAATATACACTTCTGAAAGTCCATGGCCAAACTGTGCAAATGAAAGCGGATACACTATTGAGCTGATTGATCCTGAATTAGATAACAGCTTAGCTGAAAACTGGAATTGTATTAATTTAAATGGAAGCCCGAATGCGCCTAACAGTGAGGGATTAAGTATTCCGTCTAATTTAAAAAATACCCCAGTTGTGTTTCCAAACCCAACTAGGTCAATGCTAAATATAACAGGTGAGGCTCAGATTTACAATGTCGCTATATATAATATTTCAGGTCAAATATTAATTGATAAACAAAAAGTAAATCAAGTAGATGTGAGCTCCTTACCATCTGGAATTTATTTCATAAAAGTAAATCAAGGAAGTGATCAATACACTTTAAAATTTTTAAAAAATTAGCAATTCTTTCAAAAAATACCCATTGAGTATTAAAAATACTAAAATCATTATTTGCCTTTTACTAACAATCTCGTTGGGCTTTACTTCAAATGCCGATAGTGAACTAGGTCAACTTATCCGAAAACTTGATAGTGTAATGCTAGAGCGCGGGAAATATGAAGCTAATGTAGAAAATCAACTCAGTAATTTAAAAAGTCTACTAAATGAACAGAACTCCTCAATAGAAAATAAGTATTTTATTGTAAATAAAATTATTGGAATTTACGAATACTACAGCTTTGAGGAAGCTCTTAGGTATATTGAGCTAAATCTTCAATATGCAAAGGAGCTGAAAAACAACTATTTGATTGAAGAGTGTAATCTTAAGCTTTCAAAGCTTCTAATATCATCTGGGCGATATAAAGAATCTGTTGACCTTCTAAACCAAATTAATAAAAACTCCTTAGATCCAAATCTATTAAGTAGTTATTATTCGGACTACAGCGGATTATACAAAAGATTAAGTTTTTATACCCCAGTCAATGAAAACCGCAAAAATTATATAAAGTTATATGGAGTTTATCGTGACTCCTTAGTTAAAACACTTCCTAAAGATTCTGAGGAATTTTTAAAGTTTTTAGAAAAGCAACAAAGAGACGACGGCCTTTTAAATGCTGCGCTAAAAACAAATGATAAGAGATTGTCCAAAGTAAAAAGCGATTCAAAACTATTTGCTCTTATAGCTTTTGAGAGGTCAATTTCGTACAAGCAATTAGGTGATGTGGAACAAGAAAAAAGATATTTGATATTGTCCGCTATGGCAGATATAAAAAATGCTGTTAAAGATAATGCTTCAATGACAGAACTAGCAACCATACTGTTTAGAGAAAGAGATTTAGAAAGGGCATATAAATTCATTAACTTTTCGTTTGAAGATGCTGAAAAATACAACTCACCCTTGAGGTTCGTTAATATTTCTAATATATTACCAGTAATCACCAAAGCATACGAAAGTAGTACTGACGTACAAGACACTAAACTGAAGAATCTTTTAATTTATATAAGTGTTCTCGCTGCCTTTTTACTAGGGTTAGTGATTTTTGTATATAGTCAAATTAAAAAGCTGTCAATAACTAGAAATAACCTAAAGCTTGCTAACGAGGAATTACAAAATCTAAATATTAAATTAAGTCAATCTAATGACGACTTAAACGACCTATATGATGAACTTAGTAAGTCGGATAAAGTAAAAGTTAATTCGCTTGGTGTATTTCTTAATTTATATTCAGATTACATAAACAAACTTGAGTCATATCGAAAAATTGTAAGAAAGCATTTAGTCACCAATAAGATAAACGACTTGATTAACCTAACAAAATCAAATGAAATAATAAATAGTGAAATCAAAATATTTAATAAAAACTTCGACGAGGCTTTTTTACATATCTATCCCGATTTTGTGAATAAGCTTAATTTACTACTAGAAAAAGATTCGAGGGTGAGATATAATGCTAATGCTAAGGAGCTTAGTACCGAAATTAGAATTTTTGCCTTGATCAGGTTGGGCATTACAAGTAGTTCTCAAATTTCTAAGATCCTCCGCTACTCTGTAAATACTATTTATAACTACCGAGTTAAAGTAAAAAATAACGCAATCGACAGAGAGAGTTTTGAATTAAACATAACTAATATTGTATAAAATGATAAGAATTCTTCTCTGATAAAGTTTTAAACATAGATTTTTATTTATATATTACACCATAAGTAATCTACTTTTTGTTTTTTTTATAATGTTGATTGTTAGTATTTTATAAATAAATTTTTAAAAAAAATCTATACTAAATCTATATTAATTTTTTTTAAGTGCGTATATCATTGATATTTGCAATAATTAAAAAAATGGCTCAATTATTGATTTGAGTAAGTAAATTTTTAAAATCTAACATATGAAACAAAAATTACTTTTTTTCTCATTAATTATTTCGGGGCTTTTGTACAGTCAAGAAACAATGCACATCGATTTTGATGAATACAATCCTGGAATAGTGTTTAATAGCTGGAATAGCTCAGCT
>JAQWYU010000145.1 GCA_029253805.1 Flavobacteriaceae bacterium
CAACTAACTGAACTAGTCCAGTACCTATAAGATTTCTTACTCCCTCAACATCACTCATTATTCTTGATACCAAGACACCCGATTTGGTATTGTCAAAAAAACTAATTGGTAATGATAAAACCTTTTTCTGTACTTGTGCTCTTAATTCACTAATTAAATATTGTGCTTGAATACTTAATACTTTAGTAAGTAAAAAAGAAGACACTGCTTGAACAATAATAGAAATAATAACAATCAGAATTAAAGAATATAATAAGCTATAATCATTATTAGGAACCACTTCGTCTAACAGAATCTTACTTTGTATTGGTAGCACAAAACCAGACAAACTACGTATAATAATAAGAATAAGGCCCAATAATACTAAGTTTCTCCTTGGCCAAATAATTGTTTTAAAAGCTTGTTTTAATGTTACTTTTGGCTTTGTCGTTGTTTTTGTATTGTGTTCATTCAAATGCTTCATTGGAAAATGTGTTTTTAAAAGTAAAAAATACTTGTTTTTAGAAAAAAACGCAACGATCTAGGCAACTAAAAAAAAGAAACCTTGTAAATCAGTGACTTACAAGGCTTATTGCGGAGAGTAAGGGATTCGAACCCCTGGAGGTGTGACCCTCAACAGTTTTCAAGACTGCCGCATTCGACCACTCTGCCAACTCTCCAATGCGGTGCAAATATAATAGGTTTTTAGGTCTTTCAAATAATTTTATTAATTATTTTAAAAAAAATAAATAGGGATTAAATGAAGGCTGTTTATATTTGTAACTAGACTCTTTAAGTAAAACTAACTAAATGAAATGGCAGGAAGCACTTAGTGATTATTCTTTATATCTAAAAATTGAGCGCGGTATGTCTAAAAATACCGTACAAAACTATAATCTTGATGTTCAGAAACTTATAACGTACTTGAAAACCTATGACATGCACATTAGTCCTCTTGAAATAACTAGTATACAGATTCAAGAATTTATTTATAAAATAGCTAAATCCATTAATCCTAGAAGTCAATCTAGATTAATTTCTGGTTTACGTAGCTTTTTTGATTATTTAATTTTCGAAAATTATCTACAAACTAACCCGCTGGAACAAATAGAGGCTCCTAAAATAGGTCGTAAATTACCGGATACTCTTTCAATTAGTGAAATTAATCTAATATTAGAAACTATAGACCTTAGTGATTCTAACGGTGAACGTAACCGTGCAATAATTGAAACCTTGTACGGTTGTGGTCTAAGAGTAAGTGAATTAACATCAATGAAAATTTCTGATTTATTTTTTAATGAAGGATTTATAAAGGTTACTGGAAAGGGAAATAAGCAACGTTTTGTGCCAATTGGTAAATTGACACAAAAACATATAAACCTTTACAAGAACCAGGTTAGGATTTTTAAAAAAATTGATCAAAAATATAAAGATACTCTGTTTCTAAACCGTCGCGGAAAACAACTCACAAGAGCAATGATTTTCACAATTATAAAAAATTTAGGGGAAAAATCTAAAATAGAAAAAAGCATTTCGCCTCACACATTTAGACACTCATTCGCAACTCACTTAATTGAAAATGGGGCAGATTTAAGAGCTATTCAAATGATGCTAGGCCACGAGAGTATTACTACAACAGAAATTTACATGCATTTAGATAAAAGTCATTTAAAGAAAATTATAGATGAGTTTCATCCAAGAAAGTAAAATTATTTAGCAATATTGACTGCTCGAGTTTCACGAATAACCGTTACTTTAACCTGTCCAGGGTAGGTCATGTCCGTTTGAATTTTCTGGGATATCTCAAAAGATAAACTTCCTGCTTTATCATCTGTTACTATTTCACTTTCAACAATCACACGTAATTCACGACCTGCTTGAATCGCATAAGCCTTTTGAACACCTCCAAAGCCTAGTGCAATGTCTTCTAAGTCTTTTAATCTTTGAATATAAGAGTCTAAAACCTGTCTTCTCGCTCCGGGTCTTGCACCTGAAATAGCGTCACATACTTGAACTACGGGTGACATAAGAGACTTCATTTCAATTTCGTCGTGGTGGGCCCCGATCGCATTACATACTTCTTCATTTTCTCCATATTTCTCAGCCCATTGCATACCTAAAATCGCATGTGGTGTTTCCATGTCAGCTTCCGCATCAGGAACTTTACCAATATCATGAAGAAGACCTGCACGCTTTGCTAGCTTGGGATTGATTCCTAATTCAGCAGCCATAACTCCACAAAGTTTTGCAACTTCTCTGGAGTGCTGTAGTAAGTTTTGACCATAAGACGAGCGGTATTTCATTCTACCTACTGTTTTGATTAACTCGGGATGCAATCCGTGAATCCCTAAATCAATCACAGTACGCTTACCTACTTCAATAATTTCCTGCTCAATTTGCTTTTGAGTTTTCTTAACAATTTCCTCAATACGTGCTGGATGGATACGACCATCAGTTACCAATTTGTGTAAAGACAAACGAGCCACCTCTCTTCGGACAGAATCAAAACAAGATAGTATAATTGCCTCTGGCGTATCATCAACGATAATCTCAACACCTGTAGCCGCTTCAATGGCTCTAATATTACGGCCCTCACGACCAATAATTCTTCCTTTAACGTCATCAGATTCGATATTAAAAATTGAAACACAGTTATCAACTGCTTCCTCGGTTCCAATTCGTTGAATTGTATTAATTATGATTTTTTTAGCGTCTTGTTCAGCAGTTAATTTTGCTTCTTCCATAGTGTCCTGAATATATACCATAGCATCATTTTTTGCCTCAGACTTTAAGGACTCTACAAGTTGATGCTTAGCATCATCTGCCGATAAGCTAGAAATTACCTCTAGTTGTTTTATTTGACTTTTGTGAGCCTTCTCAACCTCTTCTTTTCGTTTATCTAACAAAGTTGAACGATTGTTGTAATCATTTATTTTAAATTCAAGTTCACCCGACAATTTTTTATTCTTCGAAAGCTCAGATGAAATTTGAGATTCTTTATCTCGAGTTCTTTTTTCAACTTCACTTATTTTCTTTTCTCTAGACTGAATAACCTGCTCATGTTCTGATTTCAGTTCTAAGAACCGTTCTTTTGCTTGAAATATTTTATCTTTTTTTATTGCTTCAGCGTCTATCCTTGCCTTTGAAATAATAGAATTTGCATCTCTTTTGGCATTTTTAGTAACTTGGGATGCATTATTTTTTTCACGTAATTTTGATATTACTAAACCTGAGATAAGTCCCAACATGGCAGCAACACAAACAATTATTATAGTATTAGTTTCCATATGTAATTATTAAATTAAAAAAAAGCCTATATCAATCTGTTTTTGTATAAACTCCATAAATACAAGATTTAGAGTTGAAAAGTTGATCAAGGATCTGTAACAAGACAGCATGCTTTTACAACTTAAACGCACCCAATTTAAAAAATTTCCGTTGAGTTTATCAAAAAAGTGATCAATATAGGCAGTAACCTTATTTATTTAAAGAACGTTATTGTTTAAATGTAAATCTATTAATTTGTCTACTGAAACGAGACGAGATTCTAAATCTTCATTTAAACTGGTATTGTCAATTGAATTTTGTTCATTTTGAGTTGCAAATTGAAGTGCGCACATTGCCAAAACATCTTGCTTATCTTGAACGGAGTAACTCTTCTCATATTTCTTTATAGTTAAATCAATTTTTTGAGCCGCTGAACGGAGACCTTCTTCTTGGTCAGGATTTATAGTCAATGGATATACTCTATTGGCTATGGATAATTTTATTTTTAAACGTTCACTCATGTATTTATTGCCTAATCAGAAAGCTTAGATATGCAATCGTCTATCTCCTTAACTAAAGAATTTATTTTAAGTTTTGTTTCTCTTTTATTTTGTTCACTGCCAAGGATTGAGTTAGCAAATTTAAGTGTGTCATAATCACTTTTTTTTTCTTTAAGTGAATGTAAAAGCTTATGATTTTCAGCTTTGACTTCATTTAGCTTTTGCTTTAAAGATGTATTGTCTTTTTTTATCTTGGTTAGTTGGTACAATACTTTTTGTACTTTTTTTTCAAGTGAATAAACAATAAGCTCGATTTTACTCATTTACTTTTTCAATACCTTTTCACAAATTTAACATTCCATAATTAATAACACAATTGTTTTAGCTTAAATTTATTTTTATTTGTAACCATCAGTCGGGATACGCATCAATAATTTTTGTATTTGTATTCAAATGTATAAATTAGCAACTATATCATTTTTTATGAAAACTACTATTGTAAGCCTACTTCTCTTTATATCTACATGTAATGCACAATCAAATTATCCGCAAAATTATTTCAATTCGCCACTTGATATAAATTTAATTTTATCTGGTTCGTTCGCCGAATTAAGAAATAATCATTTTCATTCAGGGTTAGATATAAAAACACAAGGAAAAGAGGGGCTTAAAACTTATGCTTCTGCTTCTGGATATGTTAGTAGGATAAAAATATCTAGATATGGCTATGGAAAGGCCCTTTACATAAAACACCCAAACGGCTATACGACCGTCTATGCTCACCTTAAAAAGTTTTCTCCAACCATAGAGGCATATGTCAAAAAAAAGCAATACAAGAGACAAACATTTGAAATTGAACTATTTCCTCCTTTAGGAGCTTTAAAAGTTTCTGAAAAGCAATTAATAGCATTTACTGGAAATACTGGAGGATCTGGAGGGCCACATCTACATTTTGAAATCAGAGACAACCAAGAGCGACCTTTAAACCCACTAATGTTCGGATTTAATGTTAAAGACACTACTCCACCTGATATTTATGAATTATTTGGATATCCAATTTCCAAAAATAGCCATATAAATGGGAAGACCAGAAGAATCAAAATTAAAGTTAAGAAACAAAAAGATGGAACTTATAAATCTGAACGCATTAACGCTTTTGGTGAGATTGGATTTGGAATTATAAGTATAGACAAATTAGACCTGGCTTCTAATAAAAACGGAGTAAATAATATTCAAACTTTATACAACGGAAAAAAAAGTTTATACGTTAATTTTAATCGCTTTTCTTTTGATGAAACAAAGCACCTTAATCGCTATATAGATTACGATTTTTTTTTTAGCAACAAAAAAAGAATTCAAAAGCTATTTATTGAAAAAAATAACCCTTTATCGATTCTCAAATCATACTCAAATAATGGGGTCTTGAAGATAGAAAATGATTCAATTTCTACTTATAAAGTAATAGTAAGTGATTTCAAAGGCAATAAATCAGAACTGCGAGTTCCTATAAATGGTGTTTATAAAAATTTAATAAATCCAAAACAAAACAATACGGAACTACAACAAATCTATGCTTCTGAAAAAACAAACTTAAAAAAAGATCATATTAGTGTTGAAATACCAAAAAATACATTTTACGAGGATGTATACATAAACTTTGAAGTAATTAATGATACTCTAAGTCTACATAACGCATCGATTCCACTACAAAAATCAATTGATATTAATTTTGATGTTAGTAATTACCAGGAAAATAATAAAAACTATTTGTTTATAGGTCGTATTTCTAAGGACGGAAATAAACTCTACTATTCTAATACAAAAAAGCATGGAGACCGTCTTTCAACACGTACTAAAAACTTAGGAAGTTATACATTAGGTATAGATAAAGAGAATCCTAAGATAGATGCTATTAACTTCAAAAACAAAAGCTGGGTTAGTAATCTCAGAAATTTAAAAGTAAAGATTCTTGATAAAATTTCAGGAATTAAAAACTATAGAGCTACTATAAATGGGCATTGGATATTGATGGAATACGATATTAAAACACAATTACTAACCTATAATTTTGATGATTATGTTAAGATTGAAAAAGAAAATAATCTAAAAATTGTTGTAACAGACAATGTAGGAAATACTTCAACATTCGAATCATTGTTTTACAAAAAATAGTCTCATATAAATTTGAAAAAAATATTTTCTCATACTGTACTACTACTTACAATGCTAGCGTCAACTTCAATTGTCGGACAAACATCAACAATTAAGGGCATAATACTTAATGATCAAAACCAGCCAATTCAAGGAGTAAACGTTACATCAGAAACAAACGGTACAGTCACAAATTTAAATGGATTTTATAGTCTTAAAATCCCTGCAAAAAAAAATATTAATGTTAAAATATCTCATATAAATTATAAGTTAATTGAAGCTTCATTCAATTTGAAAAACGGAGAAGCGCTAGAATTTAACCCTGTCTTAAAAAACAGTTACGAGCAAATTGAGACGGTTGTGATTAAAGGGTCCAATCGAAAAAACTTAAAAGGAGTTACCACTATATCTCCGCAAATTATTAGAACCATCAAAGGAGCTCAACCCGGGGTTGAAAATTTATTAAAAACTCTTCCAGGAGTAAATATCACAAACGAATTAAGTACACAATACTCTGTAAGAGGAGGTAATTTTGATGAAAATCTTGTATATGTTAACGAAATAGAAGTCTATCGTCCTTTTTTAGTTCGTTCAGGTCAACAAGAGGGGCTGAGTTTTGTAAACTCCAATTTGATTCAAAATTTAGACTTTTCAGCTGGAGGATTTCAAGCAAAATATGGAGACAAATTATCATCGGTTTTAGACATCACCTACAGAACACCAATTGAGTCAGTATTTCGTACCGACCTTAGTTTATTGGGGGGTAGTTTTACTGCTGAAGCTATATCCAAGGACTCTAAATTTACATCAATAACAGGTCTGCGCTATAGAAATAACAGCCTTCTTGTTAATTCAAAAGAAACTGAAACTAATTTTAATCCAACTTTTGCTGACGCCCAAACCTATTTAACCTATCAATTTTCAGAAAAATTTCATTTAAGTTTTTTAGGAAATTTAGCGATTAACGATTACCAATACAAACCAATTACACGTCAAACTAATTTTGGTACTTTAGAAAATCCGATCGCACTACTGGTATATTATAACGGGCAAGAAAATGATAAATATCAAACCTATTTTGGGGCATTAAAAGGAAATTATTTTGTAAATGAAAATTTGACCTTAAAATTAATTACTTCGTCATTCTATACGACTGAACAAGAATACTTTGATATTCTTGCTCAATATCGCCT
>JAQWYU010000146.1 GCA_029253805.1 Flavobacteriaceae bacterium
CAACTAAAGAAGCCAACTCGATATCATTTGTTAGAAACATAGAAAAAATTACGACACCTAAAGTTCCCATTGAAGCGGCAACTAAACCTCTTCCTCCATCTAAAAATCCGAAAGCTTCCCCTTGATTTTTTGAGCCTCCCCATACACGAGTAGCTTTGATCATGGCTCCCCAAAACAAAAATACAGTTGTAAATCCCCAATACCCCCATAGTATTTGTAACACCAAATAGCAAGGGTAAGTGGATAAAATAATTCCACCAAAAGCAGTGAAAAACAGAGAGACGGCAATCAGTTTCTTAGGTTGAATTTTGTCTGAAATAATTCCCCCGTTGAGGTAAGAGACTATAGCCACTATTCCGTAGATAGAAAATAAACTTCCTAATTTAAGATTTGTTAAATTAAATACTTCTAAAAAGGTGGGTCTAAATACTCTAGCTAAAACATAGGGCAATAAAAAAATTAATTCTCCAGAAAGTATTAAAAGAGTTATACTAAAAAAAGAACCTTTCTTGAGTTCTGGATCTTTAAATTCCATCAATTATTATTTTGACACAAGATACATTAATAAGATTGTGTTTTGTAGGTTTTAGTTCTGTAATTAAGTATCATGTTTAGTTATCAAAGATATTCGTAAAGTGTTTCTGTAATATGACTATAATACACCTTATTTAAACACCATATCTTATTCCAGTCTACTGTTATTGGTGTTTGATAATGTTCTTATGATTTTTTTTGGTGTATTCATTGAAGAATACCCATACATTACTACAACAAATCTAGGTAAATGTATTTTTAAACTTTATAAATATATTTTTTACACTGTAGGTCTTTGTAGTCTAAGCTGTTGTGTTTTGTATGTTCATTGTAGCACAAAGAATGGTAATCAAGTTGAAAAATATCTTATTTTAGTGGATCTACTTTTTTGGAGTAATAATGATAAAAATTTAAAGTAATTAATAAATGACTCAAAATAAAACCATAAATATTGGTCCTCATTCAGCTCAGTTTGCAGATACAAATGTAAAGGGTGAACAGATTAAAATTGAAGGGGAGAGTTTTTACAAAATTTCTAATGTGAATGGTATGCGTCCATTTTTCATGACTATTGTAAGCCACTCAAACCACTGGATGTTTATCTCTAGCACTGGTGCTTTATCTGCGGGTCGAAAAAATAGTGATACAGCTCTATTTCCGTACTATACAGATGATAAAATAACTGACTCTTTTGAAACTACCGGGAGTAAGACAATTTTTTTAATTGAGAGAAACGGAAAAAGGTTTTTGTGGGAGCCTTTTTCTCTGCGCCAAATTTCGTTATATAAAATATCACGAAACCTCTACAAAAACGCCTTTGGTAATAAAGTTATCTTTGAAGAAATTAATCATGACCTTGAAATTCGGTTCACTTATGAGTGGAACTCCACGGATCGTTACGGATTTGTTCGAAAGTCTATGTTATCTAATACATCATCCTCAACGGTCAAAGTTCAATTTATTGATGGGATTCAAAACGTATTGCCATTTGGAGTTGAAGAAGCGCTTCAAAATAGTACCAGTAATCTAGTTGATGCCTACAAAAGAACCGAACTTATTGAAGGTTCATCACTAGCTGTTTTTGCATTAAGTGCCATTATTGTTGATAAAGCCGAGCCTAGCGAAGCCTTAAAATCTAATATTGCTTGGTGCCTTGGGCTTGAAAACCCTACCATTCTTTTATCTTCTAAGCAGCTAGATGCATTTAGAAGAGGGGAGGAAGTTTTGCAAGAAATGGATATTAAAGCCGAAAAAGGAGCTTACTTATTGAACTCTGAAGTCGTTTTAGAGCCAAATGAATCAAAAGAGTGGATGCTGGTAGCAGATGTAAACCAAACTATTTCAGAAATTGTAGAAATTAAATCGAAGATTCAAACTGTTCCAGATCTAAAATCAATTATTTTAAACGACATTGAGCTTGGTTCTGATCAACTCAATGAGTTAGTAGCTGCAGCTGACGGTCTTCAGAAAACTGCAGATGGACTTCGTAATATTCGTCACTTTTCAAATACCATGTTTAACATCATGCGTGGAGGTATTTTTGATAATAATTATCAAATAGAAAAAGTAGATTTTGTTTCTTACATTAAAAAATCTAACAGGAAAGTATTTCGTAACAAAGAAAATGTATTAAAGGGCTTGCCTGAACTATTTAAGCTTGAAGATTTGAAAGATTTATATAATGGTGATGATAACAAAAATTTTAAGCGCCTTTGTTGTGAATATTTACCTTTAAAGTTTAGTCGCCGTCATGGAGATCCAAGTCGCCCATGGAATAAATTTTCTATTAATACTAGAAATGAAAATGATGGCTCAAAAATTCTAGACTACCAAGGAAACTGGCGTGATATTTTCCAAAACTGGGAAGCACTAGCTCATTCCTATCCAGAGTTTATTGAAGGTATGATTCATAAATTTTTAAATGCGACTACTTTTGATGGATATAATCCGTATCGTGTTACTAAATATGGCTTTGATTGGGAAACTATTGAGCCTGATAATCCATGGTCCTACATCGGCTACTGGGGAGATCATCAGATTATTTATTTACTAAAGTTTCTTGAATTTATGGAAGCTTATTATCCAAATAAATTAGCAACATATTTCTCTGAAGACTTATTCGTTTATGCAAATGTGCCTTATAGAATTAAGTCGTATAAATCTATTTTAAAAGACCCAAAGAATACTATTAATTTTGACTTTGAAAAAGAAGAAAATATCCAGTTTAAAAGGGGAGAAATTGGTATTGATGGAGCATTATTAAGAGATACAACTGTCTTTATATACAAAGTTAATTTTATAGAAAAAATATTAGCTACCGTACTAGCAAAAATGTCAAATTTTATTCCAGAGGGTGGTATTTGGATGAATACCCAAAGACCAGAGTGGAACGATGCCAACAACGCGTTAGTTGGTAATGGAGTGTCCATGGTTACATTATATTATCTAAGACGTTTCTTGAAATTTTTCAGCAAAGTATTAAATCAGGACAGCTCTAGTCAATTTGAAATCTCAAATGAATTACTAGAGTTTTTCAATGTTGTATCTAAAACTCTTGAGATTCATAAGGACCTTTTGAAAGGAAGTTTTAATGATGAAAATCGAAAGCGTTTAATGGACGGCTTGGGGCAAGCAGCAAGTGACTACAGAACTCAAATTTATGATCAAAAATTTTCTGGGTACAAAACAGCAATTTCAAGGCATTCATTGTTAATGTTCACTAGTTTATCATTAGAATATTTAGAGCA
>JAQWYU010000147.1 GCA_029253805.1 Flavobacteriaceae bacterium
GTCCAACCAAGGTGAATAAGTTTCACAAAATGTAACCGGCTGTTTGGTCGTTTCTTTTAACTGATTTACATACATAATTACTCGCTCAACCGGTACCATATGGTCGGTCCAATCCACACATGCTTCATTTCCTACTGAAAGACTGAAAACAATAGAAGTATACTTATTGGCAAATTCAATAAGTTTATTGATTTCAATTTGATTGTTTACTTTATTTTGCTCCAGTTCTTTTTTAGAATAAACTCCTCCACCCCATGGACAATTTGGATTATTTTCTTCAGCAATAATGTAAGCTCCAAGCATGACTTTAAGGTCTAATTGTTCTTTTTTAATAACCTCTAAAACTGTTTTTGAGTGATTGTCACAACTATAAAGTCGAATATAAGTCCAATGTTGTTTAACTATAAGTAAATCCTCTTTAACTTGTTCATAAGAGGGATAAGAAACACCTGGCACTTGACCAGATCGATATCCAGAATAACAAACTGCTGGGGCTGTAGGGATAGATAAAACTTCTGAGTAGTTCATATTTATAATTTGTTCAGAAAATTTAAAATTTTAATTTTTCATTTTTGTCCCAAAGTCCCCAAAAAGCACCAACATCTCCCTCAGACCCAACCTTCCATGATTCATCAAAAGATGAGAAATAAAACATTTCAATTTGATCTTGATTAGACCATAGCTGCGCATTAATAAAATACTTAAGTGCATTGTCATGTGAGGGATGTGATACACCTAAATCACTTCCTTGACTTGGCCATCCTGTTTCTGTAATAATTACCTTTTTACCTTGTCCAGCACGCAATGCTTGTTGATACATTTGTTTCATATATAGCAATGAATAATCCATATGACATTCTTCCCAGTAAGGATAACAATTGGCAAGAATTACGTCACAAGCTTCTGTAATTTTTGGTCGATCGGTGAACTCATAATACGCATCTACATATCCAACTTCAACATTAGGAACAGCTGTTTTAAAATCTTGGATATGATTCAAAAGTTCGATTTCTGAAAGATCTCCCCTGTACATAACTTCATTACCAACAGCTGCTATATCAACAAATCCATCTTTAGAAAGCTTAATTAGCGCTTTCATTTCTTTATCATTTGTAGTCAAATCGTTTCCCAACCAAGCACCAACAAGTGTTTTTAGCCCATACTCCTTGGCTAGTTTAGGAATCAAATCATTTCCCTCTGTGCATGAAAAACTACGTATCCACTTCGTGTGTTGTGCAATAATTTCGAGACGTCTTCTAATTTGTGCTTCTGTTATTGGATCACCTGGCTTTTGGCCCTCTTCGTAGGGACTAAAACACAATCCATGCATACCGTTTTCAAGAACCGTACTGCACAGAGTTTGTAGTTTGTCAGAACTATATTCTGAATAATTTAAGCCGACTAATGATTTATTTTTCTCTTTTCTATAGGACATATCGTATTACTTATTTTACTTTATTATTTTTTTAATTTAACTTCTTCAAGTGCTTTTGTAACTTCTTTTGCTTTTTCTTCAGTTATACTGTAATCACGCATCACTAACATAGCTAAAATGGTTCCAGCCATTGGAAAAAAACAAAAGAACTTATGGATTCCATCAACGGCCGACTGCTGATCTATAGTGGCTAGTTCAGGACTAAATCCTACAAAAGTGATTATAACTCCACTTAGTGCACCGGCAATTCCAAAGCCTACTTTGACCATCCACCAATAAATTGCACCAAAAATACCTTCTCGCCGCTTACCAGTATTAATTTCATCAATATCAATTACGTCAGCAGTCATTGACATCATAATAGTGAATAAACTCCCAATACCAAATGAAAAGAAAGGTAAGGCTATAATATACATCCACGGTTTCCCAGGGATAAATAAAAAATACAACATTACATATCCTACTAATGAAATGGATTGCGACAGCATAAAAGCTTTTTTCTTTCCAAACTTTTTTGACATCCAAGCTACTGAAGGGATTACAATAAAAGTAGTTCCTAAAGCTCCTAAACATCCAAACATTGAAACCCATATGCCACTAGCCTCTGCATCTCCATTAAATAATTTATAAACAATTACAAAAAATGTCAGTGCAGCAACCGTGTTGAATGCATTAAATATTAAAAACGTTGCTCCGCACAACTTTCTAAAATCTTTAATTTTGAAGGCTTCACCAAAACTTTGATAAATTTTAATTAAACTACTTCCAATATTCACTGAGTTTAGAGGTTCATAATCTTCATCAAGTGTAGACTTACTTTTGATAAAAATTGCGGGAACAATAGCACAAATAGCACATGGGATAGCAACCCATATTGCTAATTCTCTTACAGCAACATCTGCAGAAGGAAACCAACTTGGATCGTACATAATAATCCAAAATAAAGGTGCAATAACCCAAGCCCATTGGCCAATCCATTGAGAAATAGCCATTATATTTGTTCTTTCATGAAAATCGTCACTCATCTCATAACCCATCGCTACATAAGGGACACTAAAGATTGTTAGTCCAAGATAAAATACAAGTGACCACAAAAAGAAATACCAAAAGTTGTACTCTACTCCATCAGTAGCATAAAGCTGCCACATAAAGACGTAAGCAATTCCCATTAAAACTCCACCTATCAAGACATATTGGCGACGACGCCCCCATTTGGATTTTGTATTGTCAGAAATAAAACCCATTAGAGGATCCAAAAAAGCATCAAAAATTCTAGGAAAAAGAAATACTAAAGACCACATCCACCCTGCAAAC
>JAQWYU010000148.1 GCA_029253805.1 Flavobacteriaceae bacterium
TTCCATCCATCTCCGTAAGAGTCAAGCATATTTAAAGTATGTGCACACGATGGTGAAGGATCTTCAACATTATAATCTACTTGATCTACAAGTTTATTTTCAGAGTTGAATAATCTAACGGCATCTGACCTGCCCAAACCAAAGCCTAATTCTCCTACAAAAGGAATATTAGGAAAGACACTTATAAAATCTGAAGCGTCTTTAACAAGAACTAAATAACCGTTTCCTTCAATTTGAGTACCATCGGGGATTACAAAAACATGTGTGTCATCATCGTCTTTTACTTCCCAGTTTGAAACATCAATTGATATTAATTTTGGATTATATAATTCAATCCAATCATTGGGCTTAAATGTCTCACTTGACCTGTAGTTAATCTCATTAACAACTATACCCTCTACTTGGAGTAGCGCCCCTGCCTCATATAAACATACCCCTGAAGCATCTTTTACTACAATATTATAATCTCCTACGGCTAAGTTGGTAAAGGTGTTTGAATCCACAAAGTTTTGGCCGCCATCAATACTATATTGATACGGGCTCAGTCCCGATGTCGGATTAATTTCAATTGACCCGTCTGTTGAAACAACAGAGGATACAGGAATTACATTTACATCAACTGTGGTGAACTCACAAGCTTCAATCAAAACAGACTCACTGTAGGAGCAAAAACCTTCAGCTCCTTCAATAACTATATTATATACCCCAGACGATAAATTGTCAAATATGTTAGAATCACTAAACGTTAGGCCGCCGTCAATACTGTACATAAATGGACTAAGGCCTGAGGTCGTATTTATTGTAATTTTACCATCGTATTCTAATGTAGAACTTGCGTTTGAGACAGTAATTTCAGCTGTGATTTCACACCCAGTTTCATCTAAGCAAAATACTTCCTGGGTAAAATTATCAAATTCCCCATCATTTATAAGGATCATATTCCCTAACGAGTCAAAGACCTGAAAATTACCTTCTCCGAATCCGCAGCATATGCCGTCGCCATAAGAATCATAAACGTATAACGTAAAGCAAGACGTATAATCTACGCAAATATCTTCGCTGTAAACCTCAACATCGTCGTTTAAAGACCCCGTAGATATAATCTCATTTTCTTCGTTTAATAGTTTCCAAGAAGTTTCTTGAGGGTAATTATCTGCATTAATGGTAAGCGTGATAATCTCATAGTCTGAATCTAAATTTGTAGTAATCGAGCCCGAATTATTAATAAAACTGTCATCCTCTTGTCCATTTATTTCTATTAAGTTTAAAACAATTGCATTGTTTTCTTGTAAGTTTTCATTTACTGAAATGACTATCGAGTCTTGATTTAGAGAATCTATTTCAACTGATGTTGTAATTAAATCAACTACCTGGTCGTTAACCACAACCTCAATAGTTACTTCAGTAATAGTTGTCTCACCTAGATTAGCAACCATCGCAGTCAACTCAACAACATCGTCACAAACTACCTCTAACTCTTCAATAGAAATTGCCCCATCTAACTGTTGAATCTTACTCAAAACGATGTTAAAAGTATCGTTATTTTCGTACTCGTCAGTGGGGTGATTAACATTTACTGTAATACTATAGTCACCTGTTATGGAAAAGTCTTGAGGAGTTGAAAATTGAAAATTTGCTTCATTAAATGGCTCAATTGTTTGAGGAGTTGTTATAGACTCCACAAATTCACCATCAACTAAAAGCTCTAGCTCAAAACCACTCATATCGTTTAATCCTTGATTTGCAATTGTAGCTGTTACAAGTTCGTTATTTCCTAAGCTTGAAGAAGACTGAGGCGCTACTATTGCGGTCACCCCTAAATCATTATCAGCATTTACATTGGCCCAAAATGAAACCCAGGGTCTTGCTTGTTTAATTATTAATTGATCTAGAGCTGTGACTTTATATTCGATATCTACTCCAAAGCCCTCTGCGCCTTCAACTCCGTAGAGTATTGAAAATTCATCGTGAATAACAGCAAGAAACTCTCGCAACTGATCAAGATAGACTTGATCCATTACTAACTCTCCTGGATTTACCAAGTTGGATAATCTTAGGACAAGATATCCCCCTCCTTGCAAAGGGTCTTCATATAATAAAATTTCTTCAGGGACTGAGTTAGGGTCAGGGTTAGTAATTAATGACTCTCCTACCTGTGTGTTTAGGTAAAAGGTGTCCTCAGTTTCATAAATAGGATCAATACTGATTCCTACTCCATTTGATTGTTCGTTCTGAAAATTTGTGTGGCATAATAACCCCATTGCTGCCATAAAATGATCTACCCGATAAAAATCTCTTTCCTCATAAGCTCTAAAATTCCACATACTAGCATAAACCTGTTTTATAGATTTAGAAATATGCCCTTCGTCAAGGTATTGAGTTTTTGAGGTATATAATCCTGCACCACTAAAACCGGGTAAGTCTTCATTATTAGTGCTAGATCTACACCTAACGGCAGTACCTTCTGGAAAGTCATCGTGCATGGATTGTAAATCATCTAACATCCACTGTGGCATTGGAGCAGACTTTATGTCTCTTCGGAAATCTTTTAACCGTTGAATACGGAAATTTATGTCATTTTGGAAAGCAGAATTATCAATCATTACTTGAGCCTCTTCATAAAAGTTATTGAACTGCATGAATTCATCATAATAATAAAATGGAATTCCAAAACCATCCGGGATTGTGCCGCTAGGAAGGTCAAATGTCCTCATGGTAGCAACATTCGAGCACTTCGCACCAAAAGAAGAAGACATCTCAAAATTAATTTCATCCAATGGTAGAATTTCTGTAATACTTAAATCTCTAACAGGTATTTGTGGTTCAGTTGGTCTTAAGTCTTCATACCACTCGTTCACTTCAGATAAAGTAGCTTCTCTTATTTCAAACTGCTCATTTTCAACCTTGTAATAGATGTAGCCACCTAAAAGATTTGCAATTTCGTCATTATCTAAGGGGTTTGCGATATATGCGTTTGGCACATTATCTTGAATTGCTCTTAAATTTACGTGTGATAAAGGGGTTTGTATCACAGAAGTTATAATTCCTCCCACTCTAGGAAGCGAATTTGGCAATGCATCATACAAAACAATGTCTCGGCTCCCAGGAGTATCATTAAGGTCTTGCATGTGCTTAAAAAACCCATAACCTTCTGCTTCGTGGAAGGGTATATAATTAATTTCTGCAAAAACATCAGACTCTAAAACTACTTCAATTCTAGACCCTTCAAAGTCTGTAGCGTAATTATCGAGGTGAGAGTCTTCATCATTTTGCCCAATAAAGTGGTTCATATTGTTCTGTAAAAAAGGCATACTCGCAACTAACAGTTCATATGTTTTTTGAGTGGCTTCGAAATTTTTAGCATCACCAAAAGAAAAATTAAATGAGTACGTTCCAACTACACCACTCGGCAATATTACGCTCGGATTAAAAACAATCTCTCCAGAACTATCATCTCCATCAACAGTTGCATCAATTCCGTTCCAAAAAGATGCGTGTATGGTATAGGTATTACTGTTAATAAAATAAACCTTTGGCTCTGGCGTATCTCTGTCAAGTATGCCAAACTTGACATATAACTGGTCATCAAGAAATGGAGCCCAACCTACATTATTAACTGTTGCTAAAGTCATGAAAGTTTCTTCATCAGGAATCGATGTTGATCCGTCACTAATATCAATAGGATCTGCAAAGTTAAAAGGAGAGTCCGTAGGCATATTGTTAAACTCTGTAATATCGTCTATTCCGTCTCCGTCATAATCTTCAGGGTTTGATATATCATGTTCGGTTATTGAATATTTTTCCAATGGATAAGCTTCTGCTGGCTCAGAAATAACCATGGTTCCAGTTACTCCTATTGCCATTGAAGTTGCCCAATTAAACGTAGAACTATGTTGTGCGTGAAGTACATAGTATTTTCCTTCTTGAGCTTGTATTGATAATTGAACTTGTCCAAAACTATTAACAGAATAATTATCAATATTTACGTCTTGTGCAGAGCTAATATTGTATGCACAAATTAGACAAAATAGTAATGTGACAACTTTGTTAATCATGTCGTAGAATTATTTGATTAGTTTAAGAGCGTAATATACAAATGTTTAACTATAGTTTCCTTGGTAAATGAACTAAAGCCTATAAAATTGCTGTTTTGAAGTCCATTTATGTGACAGTTCAAGATTAGTCAGCACAGACAAAAGAAGAATGAAATAAGTGAAGTCGCCCCTTTTTCTTGTTAATTACCACCTGATAAATCCGATTATAAATATCTAAATCAAATGCCCCTATGACTTCTCCTGTTAATAAGCCTGCTAATACCCCGGTAGTGTTACTGTGCCCAACCACAAGTGCATCTTTATTTTTTTCAATCAACAGCTTAGAAAAAGTTTTAAGATCTTGAGGGTTATACTCTATGATGTCAAGGGCCTTAGAGGCTGCTGTTGGTCGAGCAGTATTCATCGTCCGATTGTAATTAGTACTATATATGTTTTCAAGATTTACCTCTTTAAAAAAATTACTTAATTCCTTTGAGCGTTGTTCTCCACACTGAGTGAGCTGTGGGTCTGACTTGTTGCTCGATGCTAAATCTTTTTCTGAATGTCTTACTAGATATATAGTAATTGTCTCATTATCTGCCTGCGCATTAACATAAAATTGGCCTGTAATAAACATTAGACCTATAACTAAATATCTCATTATCATTTTTTTATGAATTATTCTTTTTATGTTATAAAGTTAGTAAAATTAAATGATCCAATAGTTTATTTATTACGTAGTAATATTATTTCTTCCGCACTGTAAATCCAAAACTGGGGATTATCGTAAATCAGTTTAATTGGTGGCATTCAAAAATAAAATATTAATATGTTTCATTTTAAACAATCAATTTTAAATTTATACTTTTGTTAACAAAAATTTAATTTGTTAACATTAAGTTTGAGTGTATTTAAAATTAAATCACAAATGATTAAAGAATTTATATTTAAATGGTATCCGGTAATTTTGGCATTTCTCTGTCTATTATACTCTGTCGGACTTGGGGTTATGGGTAGGACAGACGAAGCGCAATACAGCGCACACTGGCCAGGAACTATTTTATTATTCGCTTTAACTATAAGACAAAGAAGAAGATAATGGGTCTAGGGATGTTTATTATTGGGTTTGTGATTTTTCTGTTCTATGTTTACTTTTTAATATGGAACATATTTTACAGCAACAAAAAACAAAGAGAAGAAAACAATTACTCCAATGAATCAAGCGAAATTGACTCAGATGGTATGGGTAATTTTACACGCTTTCCAAAAAAGTAATTTCCGTTTTAATCCACCTAATTAAAATATTTTTTTTTGTAATACATTAAACAACCTTTAGTCTTTTTCCAACTTTAATAAACGCTTTGACGGCCTTATCTAAATGTTCCTTTGTATGAGCTGCAGATAATTGAACTCTTATACGCGCTTTACCCCTGGGTACTACAGGGAAGAAAAATCCAATAACATAAATACCTTCATCTAAAAGTGCGTTAGCCATTTCTTGAGACAGCTTAGCGTCATACAACATTACAGGTACTATAGCAGAATCTGCACCAACAAGATCAAAACCAGCGGATTTCATTTTATCTCTAAAATAATTGGTATTTTTTTCCAATTGATCTCTCAAAGAAGTGTCTTTTGAGATCATTTCAAAAACCTTGATCGAAGCACCAACAATTGTAGGCGCTAAGGAGTTTGAAAAAAGATAAGGTCTTGATTTTTGTCGAAGTATTTCGATGATTTCTTTTTTTCCTGTAGTAAATCCACCCATTGCGCCTCCCAAAGCTTT
>JAQWYU010000149.1 GCA_029253805.1 Flavobacteriaceae bacterium
CCTCGGTTATCCTTAATGTTTGGATTAGCTTGGTATTTAACTAATAATTTGATTATATCTTCAAGACCAAAAATCACAGAAAAGTGTAATGCTGTAGAATTGTTTTTATCTGTTAAATTTGGATTAGCTTTGTTTTCTAAGAGTAATCTTACTAAATGAATATTTTTTTTAACTGTTGCGGCCATTAAAGGAGTACCATAACTACTTTTTGAATTAACATCTTTTACATTCCTTATTAAATATGAAGCAACCTCATTGTTACCATAATAACACGCCAGAGTCAAAGCTGAATATCCGTTTTTATTAATTAAATTTATAATATCTATATCAGTTTTAATTATCTGCTTGAGTTCAAGTAAGGTGCCATTTCTAGCAATATCAAAAATAGAGGAATCTTGTGCCTTTAAATTTGAAATACAAAACAAGGTCAGTAGAAAAATAACAAATTTATTTTTTTGTATCAATTTATGTAAAGTTAACGATTTTAAATTATTGCTCACCGCCATAAATATTTCAAGGCATTAAAAATTATTACTGGAAATATAAAATGTAGTATAGTTAGGGATGTCATATAATTTATACATATAAATCATAGTATTAAATATTTATTTCTATTCTAGTTTCTTTCAACCTATGAACAACACCGTTCTCTAGCGAAGATGATTCTAAATCTGTTTCAAACACTCCTGCAAATCTGTAAAGTCTAAACCCAAGATTATCAATGCTTCTTGGAAATGTTATCCGCTTTACTAAATTAGAAGTAACAGTATTAAACCACGAATTATATTTTTCCAAATCCTTACATTTTTCTGTTATTATCGTCCCGTCTTTACTGATTTGATTATCCCAATCTTCGTTTTCATAAAATTTAGGAAACCATAAATAGTGATTTGGATAGATTTTACTTTTGAACCAGGCTTGCTGAACAGCTTTGTAATTTTGTCCTAAGCAATTACAAGCATCAACTATTTTTCTGAAAGCAGGATTTTCATAAACGTCTAAATATCCTTTTTTACGAAAATGATTTGGGTCAAACTCCTTTTCTAAATCCCATGCTTCCCATTGTTTTCTTTTTTCTATAAGTTTAATTTTAGCTCTTATTTGTTTAATTAAAATTGTAATTTGACTATTGATAGAATATAAATCATCAGTGATTTTAATCCGACTTATATGGTGGTCAGTTGCTTGAATGATGTCTGTTTCTCTATGAATATCTAATCCGATTTGCTTTTTATGAAAAGGTTCATCAATTTCTACATGAAGTTTTATCTGAGGGAAGTACATGTCTGTTAAAGCATGACCTTCAGGGCGATTTACATATTGTTGAGTTATGAATTTAACATCTATTCTGTTTAGTAAATGATAGATTCGTGTGACAACATAATTTTCGTAATTTTTCTTGTTTGTTTTTGCTATTTGACGTATTACATATTCTCGCTTAGTCATTGCTTTATGTTATGATTAGTGAATTTACATAATTTATTCCATTTAATCATGTTTTTTTAGCTTGTGTAATCCTAAATTTAAAGTCAATATTTCTTGTAAATTTTTCGTACAACAAATGTATTTTTTTAATTTAGCTTCCCTATATAATATAAAAATTAAATTTATGACCACAAGATTGTATATCGTGTTTTTTACGCTAATTTTAGGATCGCTTTCTGCACAGAATTCTATGATTCGTATGCCTCGGATTAGTCCTACTGCCCAAGAAATGGCTTTTTCTTTTCAAGGAGATATTTGGATTTACAACTTTAATTCTCAACAAACTAAAAGATTAACTATCCACGAAGGTTATGAAAGCAACCCCGTTTGGAATGCATCCGGTGATCAACTTGCTTTCTCTTCAAATAGAAAAGGAGCGACTAATATTTTTTCGATTAAAAAAAATGGAGGGAAACCTAAACAGTTAACTTATTATCCAACAAGCGACATTCCTTATGATTGGACATCTTCCAACATTATTGTATTTGCAACAAATAGGATTTTGAAAGGGCCTGAATGGGATGAGCAAATTTATCATGTAAATGCTAACGGTGGTACTCCGCAAAGACTTATAACAGCTTTAGGTAGTATGGCAACTGTTTCACCTGATGGGAATTTGGTGGCCTTTGTGAAAGGAGCTTGTAGAATTTCTAGAGAAGATTATTCAGGTTCAGCTCAAAGAGATGTGTGGATTTACAATATCAAAACAAGAAAGTATTTTCAAATAACTTCCTCACAGAAGAATGATCATTCACCTTTATGGGATTCAGCAGGTAATTTATATTATATAGGTGCTGAAAGTGGTCGTTATAATGTTTATCAGCAATATATAAATGTTGATGGTTCAGCAAAAGAGACTCCTAAAAAAATGACAAGCCAAAATAAAAATGGTGTTATTTCATTTTCTGTAAGTAACCAAGGAACTATATTATACTCTACACTTTTTGATTTATATCAAATAGAAAATGGAGAATCTAATAAGATTAATTTGAAACTAGAATCAGATTATAAATTTGAAACTGAAAAGGAAATTTCTACAACTTCCGATATCTCTGATTTTGATGTTTCACCTAACGGAAAATTAATTGCTCTTGAAATTAATGGAGAAATTTTTGTCAAGCAAAACAACAAGAATAGAAAAAATTCTAATAATGTAAGTAACCATGCCTATAGAGATAGGAACCCACAGTGGATTAGTGATACGGAGTTATTATTTATTTCTGATAGAGATGGACATAATGAAATATACATGGCTGTTTCTAATGATACCCTTGTTGGATTAGAAAGGAGTTTGAAAATTTCAGTCTCGAAACTTACAAATAGCAAAGAAGATGTTTATGATATTTTGGTCTCACCAAATCACAAACAATTAGTTTACAGAGTAGGTAGAGGAAACTTAATGTTAGCTGATATAAAGGCTGGAGTGATTTCTAATAGTAAAATATATTCATCGGGTTGGGCAGAAGCAGAAGATGTAAGTTGGAGTCCAGATAGCAAGTATATTGCATATTCTCAAGAAGACTTGAACTTTGATAGTGAAATTTTTATTCAATCTGTAGATAATTTTAACGATAAGTTTAATATTTCCATGCACCCAAGAAGTGACAGAGCTCCAGTTTGGAGTCCGGATGGTAAGAAAATAGCATTTGTTTCCAACAGAAGTGGAAATAGGGGAGGAATAGATTATGATGTTTGGAT
>JAQWYU010000150.1 GCA_029253805.1 Flavobacteriaceae bacterium
AGTATAGATATTTCATCACGTTCAACCAACTTCATAGCACTCAAATTAGCATGATCTATGATAGCCGAAAAATCATATATGTTTTCACTACTAGAAAAGTCGAGTAGTCCAGAAAACTTTAATTTTAAATTTTCATCTTTAACATCTAACTGACCATTAAAAACTTTATCCATAACAATACCTGAAATCTCTAAATCTGAGTAAAGATAGTTTTGAAAAGCAAATGCATCAAAGCTACCGTGAATATTACAACTTAAATTTTCTTTACTAAACCCACTACCGATCACCGTTAGATTAGAAGAGACCAATCCAATTGTTGGCTCACCCAAAGCTTTACCTAGATTGAAATCTCTAAAACGTATCTGGCCGTCATACAAAGCATTATCGATAGCCTCAATATTAATCAAGTCAAGGTCAATAAACATAGATCCAATTTCAGTTGAAATATCCATAGCGGTTTTAACAAACTGTTTTGATATTTCTATATTACCGTTCATATCAAAGCGGCCTAAGGACTTAAATACTGATGGAACAGTATTACCTAAAACTCTAGGCATCAGTGCGGTAAGCTCTTCATAAGTGGACGATATTTTTTCAAACTCTCCATTAAAATAAAAATCTGGTGAACTTAACTTGAACAAGTCAGTGGTACGAAAATTTCCTGTGATAAAAGAATTTTCTGTAGTTTTCATATTAAATTCATCAAATTTTAAATTATTTAATGTTCCAGAAAAAGCAGTATTAAGTTGAACTATTTGGTTAGTTCCAAATTCGTTATATATTAAGTTAATTTCATCTAAATCTATAGTACTATTTTTCAAAAAACCAGAAATATTTACTTTGTCATAGAAAGAATTAAGGTCCTCGCGCTTGTAATCAAATTGGAGATTCCCAGAAAATAATGATGTATTTGATTCTAGAAGCAAGTTAGAAAAAAACATCTGGGTTGGTGAATATTTAAAAACTGTTTTAATGTTTTTTAAAGAAAAACCTCTTGAGTCTGCAAAAGACAAACGTTTTATATTTGTATCCACGTTAGCACCTGAAATTAAAAAATCTGTAGATGAAATATTAAGTTTATTTAAATCCAAAATAATAGGTGAATTTTTATTCTCATCTGTAACACGAAAAATACTATTTTTGATAACTAAACTACTTGACGATAATAAAAAAAGATTATCATTACCTCTAGGTTTCTGTTTATCAAACTTATTCACAAAAATATCTAAATTAGAATCAATTTCCCCTTTATAAGTTTTGATATGAAAAAAAAGAGAATCTAATTCAATATCCCCAAACACAAACTGATTATCAATAATTTTTACAAAATTTAAAATAGAAGTATTTAGCTTTGAAACTGAAATCATTGATACTTCAAAATGATCCTTGATTAAGACTGATTTTAATTCAATATCACCATTTAAATGTAGTCTTACCTTATCAATTTCAATATCTGTACCATATGATTTATTAATTTTTCTAGTAGTATAGCTCCCCAAAGATGTTTGGATGGATGGAAATGACAAAAGCCCTACCAAAAGACAAAAAAACAACACAAGAGTTGATATGAACTTAACTAATATTTTAAGATATTTATTGATATGACTTAGAAGCTATTTTATTAATTTACGTATTTGTAGTAAAATTTTAACTTTTTGATGCATTTACTTTACTACTATTTTTTTTTATTTCTTTGTATTGCGTGTGATAATAGATTAAATTTCACCAAATTATAGTTACAAATTAAATGAATATTCTGACAAAATCGTCTTAATGAGCTTAAAAAATACATACATATTGGGAATTGAATCATCATGTGACGACACAGCTGCTGCAATACTGAGAAACGGAGCAATACTAAGCAATGTAGTGGCTAACCAATCAATACATGAATCTTATGGAGGAGTTGTTCCTGAATTAGCATCAAGAGCACATCAACAAAATATAGTTCCTGTGGTTGATCAAGCCCTGCAAAAAGCGGGAATTTCTATCAATGATTTAAGCGCAGTGGCATTTACTCAAGGCCCAGGTTTAATGGGTTCATTATTAGTTGGTACTTCATTTGCCAAATCACTAGCATATGGACTTAACATTCCACTAATTGGTGTAAATCATATGCAAGCACACATACTAGCTCATTTTATTGAAAAAGATGGCTACAATAAACCATCGTTTCCTTTTATAGCAATGACTATTTCAGGTGGTCATACACAAATAGTTCTTGTAGAAGACTATTTTAAAATGATAGTAATAGGAGAAACTATCGACGATGCAGTAGGGGAAGCATTTGATAAAAGCGGTAAAATTTTGGGTTTAGGTTATCCCGCAGGGCCCGAAATTGATAAACGAGCTAAGCTAGGAAACCCAATAGCATTCAAATTTACCAAACCTAAAGTAAAGGGGCTTAACTTCAGTTTTTCAGGGTTAAAAACTGCTATTTTATACTTTATACAAAAAAAAGTCATAGAAAACCCTAGATTTATTGAAGAAAATATAAATGATATTTGTGCCTCAATACAATACACTATTATTAATATTTTAATGGATAAATTAAAATTAGCAGTCTTAGAAACTGGGGTTAGTCAAATAGTTATTGGCGGAGGAGTTTCTGCAAACTCTGGAATCAGAAATGCACTAAAAGAAGCTGAAAGTAAGTATGGCTGGTCTACATATCTACCTGCATTCGAATTCACTACGGACAATGCTGCAATGATTGCAATTGTAGGCTACTTAAAATTTAATAAAAAACAGTTTGCTAAGCAATCCATAATGGCCTCCTCACGCTTAAAAATATGAAACAAAAGCAACTATTTTACAACTCAGAACTGAATGAAACAACAAATTTATTTAGTTTCTCAAAAGATGAAAGCCGTCACATTGTAAAAGTACTTCGTAAATCAACTGGGGACCCCCTAACAATTACCAACGGAGTTGGGTGGATTTTTGAAGCTGAAGTTATAGTTCCTAATCATAACAAATGTGTTGTAGAAATACAAAAATCGAAGTACATTCATCCAAAAAATTACTCTGTTCATTTAGCTGTTTCTCCTACAAAATTAAATGATCGATATGAATGGTTTTTAGAAAAAGTTACCGAAATAGGTGTAACTAAAATTACTCCTGTAATTAGTCACAATAGTGAAAGAAAAATAATTAAATCCGAAAGGTTTAAAAAAATAATACGATCAGCAATGAAACAATCACTTAAATCTCACCTACCTTCCTTGGATTCCGCTGTTTCATTTTCTGAATTTATTAAAACACCTCAAAAAGGAAAAACATTCATTGCACATTGTGCCGCTGGTGAAAAACACCCTTTTAAAGATCATATTGAAGCTGGAAAGTCTGTTACAATTTTAATTGGTCCAGAGGGAGGTTTTAGTAGTCAAGAGATCTCAACTGCCTTGAAAAACAACTACATTCCTGTGTCATTAGGAAGTTCAAGGCTACGCACTGAAACCGCTGCTATAGTAGCTTGTCATACAATCCAACTTTGCAATGAATAAGCACGCTTTATATTTTATTGTCTTTTTGGGACTAAACATTTGTGCAAGCCAAACCATTGCAGTTTTAAAATACGATGGTGGTGGTGACTGGTATAGTAACCCAACTGCATTAAAAAATTTAATACAGTTCTGTAATAAAAATATTGAAACCGCAATTGATAGTAAGCCAAAGTATATCGAAGCTCGAAGTTCAGCTATATTTGAATACCCATTTGTCCATATGACAGGACACGGAAACGTAGTGTTTTCGGAAAGCGAATCTAAAAATTTAAGAATGTATTTATTATCTGGTGGTTTTTTACATATTGATGATAACTATGGCATGAAACCTTATGCGATGGAAGCCATTAAAAATATATTTCCTGAAAAGAAAATGACTGAAATTCCATTATCTCATCCAATATACAACAATATGTATCCATTTCCAGATGGTCTTCCTAAAATTCATGAACACAATGGATTAGCGCCTAAGGCTCTAGGATATTTCCACGAGAGAAAGTTAATCCTTCTGTTCACTCAAGAGAGTGATTTAGGAGACGGCTGGGAAGACGCTAACGTACACAACGACCCAAAAGACATTAGACTAAAAGCATTAAAAATGGGTGCTAATATTATCAAATACGCTTTTGAAAACTAAGTTTATTATGCAATTAGACCATTACACATCAAAATTTCCGAAAAAAATATTTCCAATTATTTTGGTAAGTGACAATGTTAGCCACGCTGCTAATTTGGGTAGCCTATTTAGAGCTGCAGATGCATTTGGTATATCACATTTAATTTTAGG
>JAQWYU010000151.1 GCA_029253805.1 Flavobacteriaceae bacterium
GTTAGATTATTCAACTCTGAAAATAAACTTGTAGATCAAGTAGATTATAATGTTGAAGATCCTTCACCATCGTGTGCACATACTTTAAATATGCTTGACTCTTACGGAGATGGATGGAATGGAAATGCTGTTGATGTATTTGTTTCAGGTCAAGTTGTTATTTCACAAGCTACTTTTACAGAAGGATCTTCTGAGAGCTTAACATTTGATGCAACTCTGGGGGATATAATTGAACTTGCCTGGACTGATGGATCGTATTCTTCAGAAGTTTCATGGGAAATTATTGATGGGAACGAGGACCTACTCGCGTCAGGAGAATACGGCGATACTCTTGCTGGATTAAATGTTTTGGCTCGTTGTGAGATACAAACTTCTGATTGGCCAACATGTGCAGATGGAACTGGAAATACATTGGAGTTAATCCACCCCGATTTGGACAATTCCATCCCTGAAAATTGGGATTGTATTAACGAAAATGGAAGCCCATATGCCGTAAATAGTAACGAACTTTATGTTGAATCTATTGATTTAGAATTAATCACAATTTACCCCAATCCGGTAAATAATATACTTTACGTTAAAGGAGGTTCATACTTATATGATATTGAAGTCCATTCTTTACTTGGTCAACGTGTGATGAAGTTGTTTAATGTTAATGAAATAGACGTAAACTTACTTAATGACGGGGTATACTTAGTAAAAATAAGCGATGAAAATATGACTACGACTAAACGTATTATCAAGTTTTAAATTAAGCTTGGTAATGCTATTAGTATTAATTATAAAGAGATGACTACTTATTTATGGTTACTAAATTCCACCTATAGCCAACGTTAAAAATAGCTTTAGAAAGTCCAAAGTTTGAAGTTGGGTTGAATTCAAAAGACGCTATCCAATATCCATCTTTGCCTTTAATAAAACTTGTTTGCCCATAAAAATTAAACGGAAATGGTCTTACACCTACAACAACTTCTGTTTTTTTAAACCTTTTACCTATTCCTAATTTGCCTGTAATTAATGTAGGCAACGCGAACCCGTACTGGTATTCAATAATAAAGTCATTTTCATTTATAAAAGTCTCCCCCCAAAGATAGGACCCTCCAGGCCAAGGAATATTTGAGCCTCTCAAGAAGGCAACTCCAAAATTCCATTCTTTAAAAGATTCTTTTTGAAATCCTTTCAAAGTAATGTTTGAGTTACCAATTCCCTTAGCTGGTTCTTGAGCATTGATAACATACATAAAAAACAAACTGAAAATGAAAATAAAATTCTTCAAAGTAAAATAAGTTTTAAATTAGAAATTTAAAATTAATTGATGCGAAATTGGGATACTAAAGGTCATAAATTACGCTCCTGCTATGGCAAAAAGTAAAGCGATAATTAAAATCGAGCCGGCTACAGCTAAAGTTCCGCCAGCAAACCCAAATGTTTTACCCACTGAGAACTGTTTAATTTTGATATTACTAATTTGTTCTCTAGGAATTGTTTTGGTTCCTCCATCATTTGCAAGAACTATTTCTGTCTCATTTTTTGAGACTAACTGACCCTTAACAGATGTTCTGTCAACTAACGTAATTCTCAGTTTTTGTTGATCTTCAAAAACATCGTCGTTGTAATCAACAAATTTAGTACTCATACAACTTTGGAATATGATAGATAATGTCAGTAAGTAGGTTATTTTTTTCATGATTATTTTTTTTAGAATTTACGACAAGTATTTTTAGTTAGCAATAACTAACTAAAACAATTGTAAATTATTTTAGTTAAACAATATATTTATAAGGTCAAAATAAGTAAAAATTAATTAAATATTCTTTTTTTTAAATTTGATTAATATTAATTTCGGGAAAAACTAAATCCATGAAAAAAACTAATCTTATTGCAGCATCAATTTGTGTTTTTGTTCTTTCATCTTGTGCGATCAACATAGGAAATAGCAGCAAGAAACAACAAGCCACCTCACCATCACCTAAAGTTGTTCAACAGGGAGCTGGGTTTTTTCTTCCAGATCCAAGTGAGAAGTATGTTATTGGAACAGATAAATCTACTAACCTTTGGAAAAAATATATTGATGCTCATAATAATAGAGATTTTGAATCTTTAATGCTTATGGAATCAGACTCAATACAAATTGTTGGACCTACGGGAAATAGAATTTCTGGGAAAGACCAGCACAAAGAAGCTTTGTCTGCATGGATTGATGCTGAAGATCCTAAATGGAAGATTTACTGGGCAATGCCATACAAAGGTGTTTCTAATAAAGAGGAATGGATCATTGCTGGACACGAACTTACAAGGACTGTTGACGGAAAAGTAGTTAAACAAAACCATATGATTGATGCAAAAATGAGTAAAGATGGTAAAGTTGAATTATTTTATGTTTATTCAATGGATGTTCCTAACTAAACACCATAATTTTCACACATTTATTAAAAAAGCATACTATAAATTATAATTCTTTTTTAATAATAGACACTATGTTTTTTCAGTTTTGTGTTATATTTTTTGTATTCGAGTAGGACTTTTGAATCACTTAATTAATTCACACAACTGTCTCTGTGTTTATTATAGATTGAGACGAGGAAAGAAATTTTGTTTATGCTTTACTTGAAAATATTAAAGTCTTCTAACTTTCTAAAGGTTGTAATAGTTAATAACCCAACTGGAATTATAACTAATGACCATTCAAATGAATAGTTAGCAGTTCATTATATTAAATGTCAGACAGACATTATAAAAAACATAATCCAACCTATTCGCAACAACTTCGTGTATTTGATTTTAGTAGTAAATTTAACAACAACCGCAGTTTTTTGAAGAGACGTGAGTTTTTGGTTTTTTAATTCTACAAGAATAAACAGGATACTTAGCAAGAAACATTTCCGCTAGCATAATATTTGAAATGTAAT
>JAQWYU010000152.1 GCA_029253805.1 Flavobacteriaceae bacterium
CTTTTTCCGACGTCATTGAATTGTTTAATCAATACGATAGCCCATATCACAACACACAGTGACACGAATACAGAAAATATCAAGACTATATTATTAGCGGTCAATTCGAATGAGTTTAAAAAATATCATTAGACCTATGAGCATCGGAGCCCAGATCCCAACAAAAATACCATGTAACTGATCTCCAGAAAAAAATAAATATTCAGAAACAGCTATGATTGATGCACATAAACAGAGCAACAGAATGTTAGTTGCACCAAGCTTTTTAATTAAATTCATATTTTTTATTTCAAAACATAAATTTATAAAAAAAATATTATTTAATCTTAAAAATTTCATTAAATATCCTGTTTTTTTCTTCTAAAGTTTATATGATATTAAACATTATTAAGACAACTTTTGAAATAAAAACCCTGCTTTAATTTCCGATCCTACAACTATAATTAATTTAACATATTAAAATAATAACAGCTTTTACAAGTTAAAAAATTATTAATGCAATAAATATTGCATTTACAATAGATAAAATGAGAGAATGATATTTATTATATTCGTAAAAAAACAATAATGCTAAAAGCTGTACTTTTTGACATGGATGGTGTAATTGTGGATACTGAACCCTTACACCACAAAGCATACCAAATGATGTTTAAGGATTTTAATTTAAAAGTGTCAGAATCGATGTATTGTGGATTTACAGGTCAATCTACACGAAGTATATGTGAGTTTTTGTGTCGTCATTATATGCTAGAAACTAAACCAATTGATTTAGAAATAACTAAACGTGACCATTTCACAAGGTTGTTTTTTGAAGATCCTGACCTTCACTTAATCGATGGCGTCGAAGAACTTATCAAAAATTACTACAATAATGGACTCACGCTAATAGTAGCATCTTCAGCATCTATGTTTACTATAAACAATGTAATGAAACGTTTTAGATTAGATACTTATTTCAAAGACAAACTAAGCGGTGCCGATCTTAAGGCTTCAAAACCACATCCTGAAATATTTGCAAATGCCGCCATTGCAGCAGGAGTATCCAACAGAGAATGCTTTGTGATTGAAGATTCTACTAATGGAATTATCGCGGCAAAAAGAGGTGACTTTTTTTGTATAGCCTACAAAAGTATAAATTCGAAAGATCAGGATTATTCAAAAGCAGATATGCTGATCTCTGATTATAATGCTATTAAATATGATAAAATAAAGGATCTATTTAACTAGATTTATTTTGAAAATATTTTTTATGTTTTCGATATGCTAAAATGGATATAAAAGTTAATGAAATTAGGAAAGCTGCAATGTAATTTGCACTTATTTGTTGATCATCTTTTGCGTATGAATGCAAGCCTGCTAGATAAAAATTTACTCCGAAGTACGTCATCATTATACTACCAAATGCTAACACAGAAGCCACACTAAAACCAAATCGACTTCGAAGTCCAGGAATGAGACGCATATGAATTACAAACGCGTAAATCATTATACTTATCAATGCCCATGTTTCTTTAGGATCCCATCCCCAATAACGACCCCAGCTTTCATTAGCCCACATACCGCCTAAAAAATTTCCAATTGTAAGCATCACCAAGCCAACGGTTAAAGCCATTTCATTTATGATGGTGAGCTCTTTTATATTGAGTGCCATCTTTTCCTTATTATTAGTGGTAGTTAAAATCATTAATAGGAGTGTAATTAGCCCTAATATCATTCCGAGCGTAAGGGGACCATAGCTACCAACAATTATGGCCACGTGAATCATTAACCAATAACTATTTAAAACCGGTTGTAGGTTGCCAATTGATGGATCCATCCAATTCCAGTGAGCGATCATCAATATCATAGCGGTCACAAAAGCAGTTGAAGCAAAGGTTAAATCACTTTTCTTTCCTAGCATCACACCAAAAGCCATGGTTGCCCAAGCTACGTAAATCATTGACTCATATGCATCACTCCAAGGAGCATGACCTGATATATACCAACGAATTATTAAACCTATAGTGTGAAGACCAAAACAAACCCAAATTAAATACTTAAATATTTGTATAGAAAAATATAAAGTTTTGCTGCGATCTTTAAAAATTTGAACAATAAGTAACAGAAACATCAAGCTACTTGCATACATATAATATTCAAATAATTTCTTGAAAATATCATAGCGATTATACAAAATTTCAGCATCTATTTTATTTATTTTTCCTGTAATTTTTTCAACTGCAATATTCAATAACCGAGGTATCGGTCGCTTAGAATTAGTAAGTTTTAGTGGCTCATACATTGGTTCTACTACATTTTTACCATACTTTATTTGAGTTGCTTTAATAGCTTCTAATAGTTGTTGACTCTTTGAGAAATCCGTATTTAGAGCTTTATCGTTTTGAAGAGTAGCCATGTAAGCGATAAAACCAGTTTTGATGAAATTTCCGTAAAGCGAATCTTTCAATACATAACCACCTTCTCTAAATCCCTTTGAGGAAACCCAGGTATTATTTTCGTCATCTGGAAGTGGATATAAACGCAAAGTACTTCCTTCTAAGGTGTTAAACAATAAACTAACTCGCTGGTCTGTTTCTTTAAAAATCTTTTGTATTGCAGTGGGTACTTGAGCACTGTAAGCGTCCTCTAGGAATGGACCAAGCTTATAATCTAAATTTGGACTTAAAAAATCAATTAGGGCAGCGTATTTAGCAGTTTTATTAAGCCCCAATATTGATCGAATTGTATCGGCTTTTTTAGCTTTTAAAAAAATCAAAGGAACGTTGTACCACAATTGTGGACTTTCTTGCATAGACAAAAACACTTGGTTAGCATCAAAACCCTTATAATTATCTTTTTTACTTAATTTGCGTAACAGTTCAGAAGCATATGTATTTATCGGCTTCATTCTACCATCCGTATCTTGGACCACTAAATAACCAAATCGATCGGCTTGTTCTGCTGGAGTGATATTGATAGTTAAAATCGAATCTAACTGTGTTTGTGAGGGCCGAATATTAACATGATCAGAACTATGTTGAGATTGTGTAAATCCGTTAAAAGAGAACAAAAAGAAAGCTAATAAAGCAAAATTAGATTTCTTTTTCTTGATTTTGTCGAGTTGACGTCGTAAAAACTCCATCCGTGCATGTTTTGACAATAATATTGCCATTAATCCAAAATATAAAAGATAATATCCAAGGTATGTAAACCAAGTTCCCCAATAATCATGATTTACAGATAATATCGTACCTTTTTCATCGGGATCAAATGAAGATTGGAAAAACTTATAACCACGGTGATTCAATATATTATTCATGTAAATGTGGAAGTCAAAATCACCTTTTTCAGTATCAAATACACTTACTTTACTTTCAAACGAAGCATAACTCTTTTCAGTTCCTGGATAACGCTCTGCTATAAAATCATTTAGTTTAACTTCAAAAGGGAGTTCTAAAAGTTTTGACCCATATTTAAAGGCAAAATCTAAACCACCTACTTCAATTTGTTTAAACGGGTTATTAGCACCCTTACCGCCAAGCAACTTAACAATTTCAGTCTCTCCGTTAGCTGTTACCTTTAAGGCGATTCCATCTTCGTCACCTTTTAATAATTTTGATTTTTTAACGACATCAAATTTGCCTTTAATTACTGGTTTTGGAAATACAATAGCTTGATTCCCTATGATATATCGAGATCTCAAAACCAGATTCTGTATACTGTCTTTGACTAAACGGCCTTGAAAGCCTGTTGCCATTGTCATATATTCACCTTCGTAAGGTGACTGTATAGTCAAAGCGTTTTCGGAATAAGTAATGTTGACAGCTCCTTCTGTCGGTTTATTAAGCGCATACAATACGTTGTGTATACTACTAACCTGCCCCAGTTTAAGGAAGTGATTGTGCGGTGATCCATCACTAGCTTCGACAAGCTTCAAATAGTAATCTCCAGATTCAAAAGGAATAATATCCTCTTCAGCACCTTCAATAAAATCAACTAAATCTACAGAAATTACAGATTTATTATAAGTGGTTTTAAATGAATGTTTATTTGAAAGTCTTGGAGAAAAATCTACTTCATGCTCTTCAATGCGGCGTACAAGTTGTCCATTTATTTTAAAATCTCCATCAATGTAAGTCGTCAAATAAGTTTTCTCTGACAAAAAGGTATTTTCTGTAGATCCTTCTCGAATCGACATCATCCCTTCAAAACCGTAGTTACGAGTGATAAATGCACCTATAAGAATGAATATAAAAGAAAGATGAAGGGTTAGCGTTGCCCACTTTTCTTTCCTTAACAACCTATATCTAAAAATATTTCCAATAAAATTAATAACAAACACACACATGATGGCTTCAAACCACTTAGCGTTATAAATAAGTGTTCTGGAATATGGAGTCGGAGATGTGCTTTGTCCCACATCCATAAACGTTCCAACTGCCATTGCAATTGCAAAAACAATAAAAAGAGTCCCTGTTAAACGTGTTGAGAACAGAAGATTGATTAATTTTTTTAACATCTTAAAATAGTCTCGTTTAATTGAAGTACAAATGTACTTATTATAATAGGAAAAGCCATTTAAGTCAATTGGTTTTAACAGATATTTAAATAAAATAAAGGCATTGATCTAGTTAAACTTTTTAAAAGACAGATTACTTGTCTATTTTAGCAAAATGATATCAGTTGTTGTTTTAGGGGCAGGAAATGTTGGGTCTCATTTAGTGAAAACCCTGCAGCGTGCAAAAAATATAAATTTAGTTCAATGGTACAGTCGAGACAAAAATTCAATTAAATCTGGTCCAAAAGACATTGAACTGTGTCACAACCTAAATAATATTAAAAATGCTGATATTTATATAATTGCCGTAACTGATAAAGCAATTGAAGCCCTTTCAAAAAAATTACCTTTTGAAAATCGATTAGTAGTTCATACATCTGGAAACATCCCTCTAAAAAAAATAGATATAAAGCACAAAAGAGGTGTTTTTTATCCTCTTCAAACCTTTTCTAAGACATCTGATTTGGAGTTTTCAGAAGTTCCTTTTTGCATAGAAACAATGAGAAAAGAAGATTCTAATCAACTTATAACACTAGCTAACTACATGGGTAGTCCATCATATATGATTAATACAGAGCAACGGCAGGCATTACACTTATCAGCCGTGTTTGTCAATAACTTTTCAAATCAGTTGTATCGTATTGCTCACGAACTTAGTGATCACAAAAGTGTTAACTTTGATATATTAAAACCATTAATTTTAGAAACTGCAAAAAAAGTACAATTTACTTCTCCATACAATGCTCAAACAGGACCAGCCAAACGAAATGACCAAGGGACCATTAATTACCATTTAAGAACTTTAGAAAGCCATCCCGACTTTCAAGAAATATATAAACAACTTACAAATTCAATAAAAATAACTCATGGACTCAAAAAGCTATAAAGAATATCTAAATGACATCAATACATTTATTTTTGATGTTGACGGTGTATTAACCGACAGTTCAGTATTAGTTACTAGCGGTGGTGAAATGCTAAGAAAAATGAGTACTAGAGACGGTTATGCATTAAAAACAGCAGTTGATGCTGGTTTTTTAATTTGTATAATTTCAGGTGGGAAAAATGAAGGAGTCAGAAAACGGCTTGAAGGATTGGGAGTCCAAGAAATTAGTTTGGGAGCACATGATAAAGTTGTTAATTTAAATAGCCTGATTGAAAAGCACCAGCTCAAACTTGAAAATATTGTATATATGGGAGACGATCTGCCAGACATACCCCCTATGAAACTTATTGGCCTCCCCACCTGCCCTCAGGACGCTGTTCCAGAAGTTAAAGCTGTATCTAAATACATTTCTCACAAAAATGGAGGCCATGGATCTGTACGTGATATAATAGAACAAGTCTTAAAAGTACAAGGCCACTGGATGAAAGTATTTGATGCACAATATGATTAAACCATATATATGCTTGTAGATATTTTAAAAGACAAACGTCTAATCTTGGCCTCTTCGTCTCCAAGAAGGCAAGAGTTAATTAAAGGTTTAGGATTGAGAGTTGAGATACGTATTAAGCCTATCAAAGAAAAATATCCTGAACACTTAAAGCATTTTGAAATACCTGACTATTTAGCTCAGCTTAAATCTATGCAGTTTGAAGATACACTAACTTCCAAAGATGTTCTTATCACTAGTGATACTATAGTTTGGCATAAAAACACTGCATTAGGCAAACCAACAGACGCAAATGATGCTTTTCAAATGCTTAGATCTTTAAGTGGTCAAACCCATGAAGTAATTACCTCCGTTTGCTTCAAATCGACAGAAAAAGTAAAAACTATTAATTCTATTACCAAAGTAACTTTTAAACAACTGAGTAATTCAGAAATTAATTACTACATC
>JAQWYU010000153.1 GCA_029253805.1 Flavobacteriaceae bacterium
TACTTAGAGTATTTGGATTGGATTAAACGAGTTTACCCTCCTAGTGACGAAAAGTTTAAAGAAATATACGCGAGTGCAGTCCCTGATACGCTGGTTTGGAGAAATCGTTTAGGAAACAGCGAAGTGTATGTAGAAAATTATCTGAGACATCCAGCTTTTATGAACTACCCTGTTGTTGGAGTTAGTTGGATTCAAGCGGTTCAATATGCTGAATGGAGATCTGACAGAGTCGCTGAAATTGGTTTACAAAAAGAGGGATATCTTTTGAGAGATTCAAATATAAATAATACATCTGCAGATAGTAATTTTAGTATTGATACTTATATCAACGCTCCAGAAAAAACATTTAATGGTGATTCGTTGGTCCTACAAGGAGGCAAGCGTAAGTTTAAAAAAGATAGCTTAGGGAAAAATATCAATATTTATGCCGATCGAGAAACAGGAGCAGTTCAGTTAAAGTATAGACTCCCAACTGAATCCGAGTGGGAGTATGCAGCGCTTGGTTTAACAGAATTAAGAAATTACAACATATACAGAGGTAGGAAAAAATATCCCTGGGATGGTCAGTACTCAAGATCTGGTGACCGAAAAAAGAGAGGTGATCAATTGGCTAATTTCAAACAAGGAAAAGGAGATTATGGTGGTATTGCTGGATGGTCTGATGATGGTGCCGACATAACCAATGAAGTTATGTCTTACGAGCCCAACGATTTTGGTTTGTATGATATGGCTGGGAATGTCTCTGAATGGGTAGCAGATGTATATCGCCCTGTTGTGGATGACGATTTTAGCGATTTTGGATATTACAGAGGAAATGTTTACACCAAAAATGTAATCGGCTCTGACGGTAAAAATGTAGTTGTTGGAGTTGATGACATACAATATGAAACTTTATCGACAGGTAAAGTTGTCGCAAAAACTCTCCCAGGCCAGCTAGAAAGAGTTGCAGTTGATGAGTCAGATATGTTGAATCGTCAAAGAACAAATTTTGACCAAAGTAACAACATAAATTTTAGAGATGGAGATAGAGCTTCTTCAAGAAAATTTGATGATTTTGAGAGCGGTTCGAATAGTTCAACAAATGAAAAGGAAACTCGTGATATGTACAATTCTCCTGTTTATAAAGACCCTAATGGAGGATTAATTTTTGACAGCTCTAATGACAGAACTTCTTTGATTAATGATGAAGTGAGGGTATATAAAGGTGGTTCTTGGAAAGATAGAGAATATTGGTTAGATCCAGCACAAAGACGCTATTACCCTCAGCAAATGGCTACCTTGGATATCGGATTCAGGTGTGCAATGTCTAGAGTTGGTTCTAAATCATTATCAAAAAAGAAAAGGAAAAATTAATTTTCATTCATTGTAAAATATTAAGTCCTAACAATTAAAATTGTTAGGACTTTTTTATTAATTTTAAAAGATGGAAATAAACCAAATTCATAAACTTTTTTTGAGTTGTTCAGGCGTTTCCACTGACACTCGAAATATTGAAACTGATGCAATGTTTTTTGCACTCAAAGGTCCTAGTTTTAATGGTAATAAGTATGCACTTGATGCGGTAGATAAAGGTGCTAAATATGCCATAGTTGATGAGGTTTCAGATTCATGTAATGAAAAAATTGTTCATGTAGATGATGTTTTAAAGACTTTACAAGATTTAGCAAGTTTTCATAGAGAATATTTAGGCTTACCAATAGTTGCTTTAACTGGAAGTAATGGTAAAACAACAACTAAAGAACTAATTAATAATATCCTCCAGCAACGCTATAAAACAATAGCAACCGATGGTAATCTTAACAACCATATCGGAGTACCCTTAACTCTTTTAAGAATGACTTTTGATACTGAAATCGGTATTGTTGAGATGGGCGCCAATCATGCTAAGGAAATAAAGCTGCTTTGTGACATAGCAAAGCCAAATGTAGGTTATATCACCAATTTTGGAAAAGCCCACCTTGAAGGTTTCGGATCTGAAAAAGGGGTTCTGCTCGCTAAAAGTGAGTTGTATGATTATCTAAAAGCTATCAAGGGTTTGATAGTTATAAATTTAGACGATTACAAACAGTTAAATCAAGTGGGTGAATATTCAAATATTTTTTCTTTTTCAGAATCTAAACAATCTTCAGTTAATATAAGTTTATTAGAATCTCAGCCTTTTTTGAATGTTTCATTTTCTGATACAATAATTAAGACAAATTTAGTAGGGGTTTATAATTTTCATAATATAGCAGCTGCATTAGCAGTTGGCGTTTATTTCAAACTCACACCCCAACAGCTTAAAATTGGAATTGAAAATTATGTTTCAGCAAATAACCGCTCTCAAATTATAAAGCAAAAGTCCAACCAGATTTTATTAGACGCCTATAATGCCAATCCAAGTAGTATGAAAGTTGCATTGGAAAATTTTAAACTAATCCAAAACTCAAATAAACTTGTCATACTAGGAGATATGTTTGAGTTGGGAGCCACTAGTGCGAAAGAACATTTATTGATCATAAATCAAGCAATCTTAACCAAGGGGTGTACGTTTTATTTTGTAGGATCTCATTTTTTTGAGCAAAAAACACCTCACTCAACTTTTCTTTTTTTCGAAACATTTGAACTCCTCCAATCTCATTTGAAAAAAACAACTATTTCGGATACACACATTTTAGTAAAAGGTTCCCGTGGAATGGCTTTAGAACGTATTTTGGAACTGATCTAGTTAGAGAAATTTTGATTATGCAGCTGTATTAAGATTAGCTTTTGTTAAGGAGTCAAATCTTCAACTTACTAGTAACCCATGATATAGTAATGATGTGAATATGCTACTTAATTTTTGATTTATGGATTTTGAATTCAATAAACATTTATAAATAGATAACTGTATAATTTTTTTTGTAGAACTAAACTATTTGATAGTTTTATAAAAACTATAAGCTTTATCCGTATTTTTGTATTAATTCCAAGCTATTTTTAATTATTAAAATATATAACTATGCGACTTTTATTAAAATTATTTTTGTTTTCAAGTATTTCTGCAGTGAGTCAGACTGATGCAGGTCAAGAAAATATTTCAGAAAAAAGTTATTCTCTAACTGCTGTTGGCGATATAATGATTGGGACTAACTATCCATCTGATAGCTACTTACCTCCAAATGATGGTGTTGGTTTTTTTGATTCTGTCTCAGAAATATTAAATAAATCTGATATTACATTTGGTAATTTAGAGGGAGTTATAATGTCAGAAAATATTTCACCTAGAAAGAGATGTAAAAACCCAAAAAATTGTTACGTATTTAAAATGCCTGATAATTATGTAAATCATATTAAAAATGCGGGGTTTAACCTTTTAAGTATAGCTAACAACCACATAAATGACTTTGGATCTAAGGGTGTTTTAAATACCACTAAGCTATTAGATGAATCTGAAATTTCTTATGCAGGAACTATTAATAACCCCACAACTATATTTAATTTTAAAGGAATTAAAGTTGGTTTCTGTGCATTTTCTCCAAATTACGGAACTGTTAATATAAACAACTTAAAAAATGCTAAAAAAATTGTATCGGACTTGAATAGTAAAGTTGATATTGTAATCGTATCATTTCATGCTGGAGGCGAGGGAGAAAATTTTCAACATATTTCAAATAAAAATGAAATTTATTTAGGAGAGAATAGAGGAAACCCATATTTATTTGCAAGACAAATGATTGACCAAGGAGCTGATATAATATTAGGTCATGGTCCACATGTGTCCCGTGCAATAGATATATATAAAAATAAGTTTATTGCGTATAGTTTAGGAAATTTTGCTACTTACGGTAGGTTTAGTCTTAGGGGGCCAAAAGGTATATCCCCAATAGTTGAAATTAAATTTGATAGTAAAGGTGATTTTATTTCTGGAAAAATTACTTCTGTCAAGCTAGTAAATGGTGGCATTCCTGTTATTGATAAAAAGAACTCTGCCCTTCAAATTATTACAGATTTAGTAAAAGATGATCTTCCAGAAAGTACGATTAGAATTAGCAGTAATGGAGAGTTTTTTAAAGATTAGTTTTTTTATTTATACTTAATTTCAAACAGACACTAAAGTTTTGATCTTTTTAGTTAATCAAACATTTCCAAATTATACAATTGATTTCATGTCAAATGAATGGATTGTAAATAATAGTATTGTTATCGCTGTTATTGGTTTGTTTCTAATAATTGGGCGCAAATTATCTGCCCAAAACAGCACAAGAGTTACGTATTTAATGGGTGCTATTTTGTTTTTTTCGTCTGTGATAACTCCCTTGCGCACCGCTTTAAATGGGGACTGGAATATCGTTACTGATCTGCCCTTTCATCTTTGTGGGATTTCTGGTTTAATTTGTTCTTTTCTCCCTTTTGTTAAACGAAAGCAGTTTTTATTTGATTTTGTATTTTATTCTGGTATTATTGGTGGTATAATGTCTTTTCTTACACCTCAAATGAATGGCTATGATGGTAGTCATTTTGCCTATCTTGAATATTATGTAAGACACATCTTAATTTTATTATTACCTCTTTTTATGTTCAAAAATTTAAATATTCAGCCTTCTAGGTATTCGAGTATTAAATCTTTTTTGATTTTAAATCTTTTGATGATTTTCATCATGCCATTAAATTTCTATCTTGGGTCAAATTACATGTATTTAGCTGAGCCGCCTGAGGTTAATAATCCTTTAGTAGTAGGAGTATGGCCTTACTATCTCTTATGGTTTGAGGTTTTTATTTTAGGGCTTATGGCTGCATTTTATGGTCTGTCTAGGCTAAAATTAAATGTAAAGCGGCCCAATTAAATATTATTTATTAAGGTCTTTGTACCTTCACCAATTAATTTGATTAAATCCTAAGTGTATGAAGCCAACCAAAACAGTAATAATTACAGGAACCAGTCGTGGTATCGGCTTTGAATTAGTACATCTTTTCGCTAACTCAGGTTATTCTGTTTTAGCACTTTCTCGAAACGCCAGACCAGTTGCAAATTTAAATTTTGAAAATATAACAGCTTTATCGTTTGATCTTAATAGCTCAAAAGACTATGAACGAGTTGAAGCTTTTGTTTTAAATGAATGGTCTAAAGTAGATATTTTAATTAATAATGCTGGAACACTTATAAATAAACCATTTTCGGCCACGACTTTTGAAGATTTTAAACAAGTGTACAATACCAATGTTTTTGGAGTTGCAGAGCTTACTAGGCGCATGATTCCTTTTATGTCCAAAAATAGTCATGTGGTTACAATTAGCTCTATGGGAGGAGTTCAGGGGTCAGTTAAATTCCCTGGACTGGCCGCTTACAGTTCTAGCAAGGGTGCGGTGATAACTCTGACTGAATTATTAGCTGAAGAATATAAAGAGTCAGGACCTTCCTTTAATGTACTTGCGTTGGGTGCTGTACAGACAGAAATGCTGGAAGAAGCATTTCCAGGTTACGAAGCGCCAAACACAGCGGCTCAAATGGGCGCTTATATATTTGAATTTGCTAAAAATGGGCAACAGTTATACAACGGTAAATTATTACAAATTTCGAGTTCAACGCCCTAGCAAATACCATGTATTATATTATCAATTCTGAAGGTTTAACAGTTCAGTAATGGTTATTTAATAAAATATTTCTTTACTTTTGTATCCTTACAAAATTCAATTTTATGTTCAATAATTTAAGTGAAAAATTAGATAAGGCTCTTCACGTCCTTAAAGGTCATGGGCGTATTTCAGAAATCAATGTGGCTGAAACCCTTAAAGAAGTTCGACGGGCTTTGTTGGACGCTGACGTTAATTATAAAATTGCTAAAGAGTTTACCAATCGTGTTAAACAAAAAGCACTAGGTCAAAATGTATTGACAACCCTTCATCCAGGCCAATTGATGGTAAAAATTGTAAAGGATGAGCTCACCGCATTAATGGGAAACGATGTAGAAGGTGTTAATTTATCAGCAAATCCAAGTGTGATTTTAATGTCTGGTTTGCAAGGGTCTGGTAAAACTACTTTTTCTGGAAAGCTTGCTAATTTTTTAAAAGTAAAAAAAGCTAAAAATCTAATGCTGGTTGCCTGCGATATATACCGTCCAGCTGCCATTGATCAGTTGCATATCGTAGGAGAACAAGTAGGTGTTGAGGTTTACAGTGATCAAGGCAATAATGATCCAGTAGCTATTGCAAAAGCTGGCATTGCGGCTGCAAAAGCCAAAGGCTGTAATGTTGTTATTATTGATACTGCGGGTCGTTTGGCGATTGATGAAGCGATGATGAGCGAAATAGCGAATATTCATTCTGCAGTGCAGCCACAAGAAACGTTATTTGTAGTAGATGCAATGACAGGGCAAGATGCAGTCAATACTGCGAAAGCATTTAACGATATACTTAATTTTGATGGAGTCGTCCTTACAAAACTTGACGGAGATACTCGTGGTGGAGCTGCAATTTCGATAAAGTCAGTAGTCAATAAACCAATCAAGTTTATTGGAACTGGCGAAAAAATGGAGGCAATTGATGTTTTCTATCCAGCTCGTATGGCCGAGCGGATCTTGGGAATGGGAGATGTAGTTTCCTTAGTTGAGCGTGCACAAGAACAATTTGATGAGCAAGAGGCTAGAAAAATTCAAAAAAAAATAGCTAAAAATCAATTCGGTTTTGATGATTTTTTATCTCAAATACAGCAGGTTAAAAAGATGGGTAATATGAAAGATCTTATGGGAATGATCCCTGGTGCCGGAAAGGTGATGAAAGATGTAGATATAGACGATGATGCTTTTAAGCACATTGAAGCTATTATCCAGTCAATGACTCCTAAAGAGCGTGCCAAGCCAGCCCTACTAAACAACAGCCGTAAAAAACGAATTGGCTCTGGATCTGGAACATCTATCCAGCAAGTGAATCAACTGATGAAACAGTTTAATCAGATGAGTAAAATGATGAAGATGATGCAAGGCGGTGGGGGTCGAAGAATGATGGAAATGATGAAAAATATGCCACGATAAATGCAATTTAATCACCAATTATAATGATTTTATTAGACGGAAAACAAATAAGTGCTGATATAAAAGCTGAAATTGCTTTAGCAGTTACTGAAATTAAAAAAGAAGGGAAACGAGCACCGCATTTGGCGGCAGTTATTGTTGGTAACAATGGAGCTAGTATGACATATGTAGGGGCCAAAGTTAAGGCTTGTGAGCTTGTTGGTTTCAGTTCAACCTTAATTGATTTACCTGCTCAAACAACAGAAGTCGAATTATTAGCTAAAATACATGCGCTAAACGATAATCTTGAAATAGATGGTTTTATTGTGCAGCTTCCACTTCCTGAACATATTGATGAACAAAAGATTTTGATGGCAGTACATCCAGACAAAGATGTGGATGGATTTCACCCTACCAATGTTGGTAGAATGGCACTTGATTTACCAACTTTTCTGTCTGCAACTCCCTATGGAATCATGGAGCTGCTTGAGCGCTATAAAGTTCCAACTTCAGGAAAGCATGTTGTGGTTATAGGTCGGAGTCATATTGTTGGACGGCCAATGAGTATATTAATGAGTCAAAAGCGACCTGCAGGAGACTCAACAGTAACTATAGCTCATAGCCGTACGACAAACTTAGAAAAACTTACTTTAGAAGCAGATATCATAGTTGCTGCATTGGGAATACCTGAATTTTTAAAAGCTGAAATGGTAAAACCAGGTGCCGTTATTATTGATGTGGGAATTACAAGAGTCCCTGACGAAACTAAAAAAAGAGGATACAGAATCGCAGGAGACGTTGATTTTGAAAGTGTATCTAAAAAAGCAGGTTATATTACACCAGTTCCTGGTGGAGTCGGTCCAATGACCATAGCAATGTTGCTTAAAAACACGCTTTTAGCTTTCGGACGTAATGCTTCTTAATGAGCTATTTAGAAAAAATATGAGACGAATTTTTAAAGGCTTTAAATTCCAAGGCGTTACCCGATGGGTCATAAAAAAACAAAGTAGCTTGTTCCCCAGCAAGCCCCTTGAAGCGAATGTAGGGTTTTATAATAAATTTTACTTTTTTATGTTTTAAGTGTTCTGAAAAAATTTTAAAATTTTCCCAAGACAAAATAATTCCAAAATGAGGGACCGGCACTTGTTGGCCATCCACTTTATTTACATAGTGATTAGTTTCAGCTTCTTTAGGTTTGTGATGGATCACGAGTTGATGACCAAAAAAATTAAAGTCTACCCAATGGTCACTACTGCGCCCTTCTTTGCATTTTAAAATATCTCTGTAAAAAACACGGCATACTTCTAGATTCCACACTGGCACTGCTAAATGAAATGGAGGTAAAGTATTCATTCGATGTTTTTTTTAGAATATTTCAAAGTTTCATTTAAGTTGTTTAACTCAACATCTGTTAAATCGCGGTAGGTTCCAACTGCACAATTTTGGTAAATATTCATGATGCGCGTCCGCACAAGCGATTGAACCTCATAGTTAAGATATTCGCACATGCGACGAATTTGACGATTGAGTCCTTGAGTCAAAATTATTTTAAACTCAAAAGTACTTAGTTTTTCTACGCCACAAGGTTTGGTGGTTTTGCCGAGATCTTCTAAATAAATTCCTGCAGACATGCGTTGTGTAAAAGTTTGTGAGATAGGTTTATCAACTTTAACAATATATTCTTTTTCGTGATTGTTACTCGCGCGAAGAATTTTATTTACGATATCACCATCATCTGTCAATAAAATTAAACCTTCACTATCTTTGTCTAGTCTTCCAATTGGAAAAATCCTAGTTGGATAATTTATATAATCAATAATATTGTTTTTCTCAACGCCTGTGTCTGTAGTACAAACGATCCCTACAGGTTTATTAAAGGCGATGTAGGTTCTCTTTTTAGTGTCATTAAGAATTATTTTTCCGTCAACTTTTACTTCGTCGCTAGGAATTACTTTAGTACCCATTTCTGGAACTACATCATTTATTGTGACGCGCCCTTCAGAAATTAATTTATCCGCAGAGCGTCGCGAACAGTACCCTGCCTCACTTAAATATTTGTTAAGCCTTATTTTCATTGGATTCATAGTGTAAATTTACGAAACTTTAATCGCTCAAAAATTTTATTATTTCATCATAAATATATTTGCCTTTCAAAGAATGTCCTAGTCCTTCAGTAGAGATAAGTTTGGCGTTTTTGAACTGTAAGTCTATTTCTAGTGCGTCATCATAGGGAATGACAGGGTCTCTTTTGTCATGAAAGATTAAGCCACGGCAGTCGATGTTTTTGATAAAGTTTGCAGTTGAATAATAGCTAGGAGGGTGTCCAAATGTGAGTTTGATATAGCGATCTATGCCTTTGTCTATGTTATTTCTAAAACCCATTATTTTCTTGTAACGCTCGATAATGGCTGCAAATGTTGATGGAGCACCTAAAAGCACAATTTTTTTAGCATCGCTGTAGTTTTTTTTGTGAAGAAAAAATATGATTGACATTGCTCCGACTGAATGTCCAACAAATATAGTAGGTTTAAATTTTTGACTCACTACATTGATAAATTCTGAATAGAGTATGGCGTCAAAGGAGTCGCTACCAGAGCCCCCATGAGCAGGAGCGTCAATTGCAATAATATTGTAGCCCTCTTTATGAAACTTTTCAATTTTATTTCGCCAACGACTACTGTTGCTTTCCCAACCGTGCACTAAAAGTATGGTTTCTTTTGGTCCTTTCCATTGGTATATTTGAATATTTAAGTCAAGATAATACATTGTTGACTTGATTGCTGTATCTAAAAACAAATGTGCATTAGTAGATAACTTACCTTTTCGGGGTTTAGAGAATACTAGAAGTGCGAGTCTTGAAGCGAGTTTTGAGTTAAAAATTCCAATACTATTTAGGATTGCACCGATAATTTTTGGTAGTAGTGAATTCATTAATTCGTTTCTCTGTTTGCGTTTTTTAAACAAAATGCAGGGGTGCAAATGGCTAAGTATTCACAAGACTCATCATAAGGGTTTGAATATTGCACTCGAGTATTTTTACATATCTTTATAGACTGACCTGCTTTTAAAACTATTTTTTCGTTGTCAATAATAAATTGTTTTTTCCCTTTAATTATGTAAGTAAACTCATCGAAACTTGGAGTTTGGAAAGGCTCACTCCAGCCAGGTGGAGCGACCATGTGTGCGATGCTAAGTACGCTATTTCCGTCAGTCGCTTTACCAAAATATTCTTTTATTAATTTGCCATCAGTAGTTGGAACAATAAATGGATCTTTTGAAATTTTATATCCTCCCATAATTTAGTGCCAGTAAATGTACAAATCTTTAATTTTAGCATTTTCTGGTATTGAGATCGCTTCAATTTTGCTATCAACATTATAACGAATTTCTTCTGGGAGTTCTGATTTACTGATTGTAAAATAAGCATTGATTTCATCAACTGAAATTACTAAGCTTCGAAGTGTATTTTGAATGCTTGAAATCTGATATTTTGAACTGAAATCTCCAAAAGTACTAAGTGTGTTTAAGCCGTCTTTGTTCTTAAAACGTGAATCCATAATTCGGACGGTTCGAATGGTAGAGAGTGAGTCTAGAGAGTGTTCCGGGTCCAGTTCAAGTAAAAGTTTCCCTGAAATTTTTTCATAAACACTAGTAGTGTTGGTGGTTCCTGTAAACTCATCTCCGCCAATATGTCTGCTCAAGGAGTCTTTTATGAAAACCGTCTTGAGGTCTTTAAATTTTGTGGAGTCTGTTAGTAACCCAATGCTATTTGACGAGATTGTGAATGGATTTGTTGATTTTTCACAGGCTGAACAAATGCCTAATAATGTTGCAATAAATAAATAATATTTCATGTGGTACAAAATTCTAAATTATTTTTACTCAAATTCATAAAGTGAAATTTATGAAGCAATGAATGTTTAAGGGTTTACAAAGATAGTTTAGTGGCTCGCCTTAAAATTTGAGTAAAAATAATTGAACTTTTATTACTTAAACCAAAAACAGTAAACTATTTTTGTTAAATATGTTAAAAACCGAAATTAAATCACTTGTTAGTCAAGGAAAAATGCTTCCTCTTATGGAGGCATTCTATACAATTCAAGGCGAAGGCTTTCATAAAGGAACTGCAGCTTATTTTATCAGAATAGGCGGTTGTGATGTTGGATGTCATTGGTGTGATGTTAAAGAGAGTTGGAATGCAGAACTGCACCCCCCTACTTCAATAGAGTCTATTGTAGATCAGGCAGTTAGTCACAGTCAGACGATAGTAGTTACTGGAGGAGAGCCATTGATGTGGGATATGGGTCCTTTAGCGGCTAAGCTAAAGCTTAAAGGAATGCAGACGCACATCGAAACATCAGGTGCGTATAGGTTGACTGGGGATTGGGATTGGATATGTTTGTCACCGAAAAAATTAAAAACCCCATTAAACGAAGTATATCATCAGGCTCACGAGCTAAAGGTAATTGTGTACAATCTAGATGATTTAAGATTTGCTGAAGATCAAGCAGCAAAAGTAAATTCAGACTGCATTCTCTATTTGCAACCGGAGTGGAGTAAGCGAGATAAAATCATGCCTTTTATTGTAGAATATGTCATGAAACACCCAAAATGGAAGGTTTCACTTCAAACACACAAGTATTTAAATATTCCTTAGTATAAAATTAGTCTAATTGTTTATTTTTGATACATTTAACCATAATTTTAATAATATAAATTTAATTTTTATACTAAATTCATTAAATTACTTTTCATATGTAATCATTATGTCGTTTAATATTTAAAATATTAAACAATAATGTCATATTTGAACTCAAATATAATAATTTACTATGTGTGGGATTGTATGTGCTTTCGATCTAAAGCAAAAATCAGAAATATTAAGACCTTTGGTTCTCCAGATGTCAAAAAAAATTAGACATCGTGGTCCCGATTGGAGTGGGATTTACAGCGACAATAAGACTATTATGGCTCATGAGCGTCTAGCAATAGTCGATCCTGCATCTGGAAAGCAGCCTCTTTTTAGCTTAGATCGTAAATTAATTCTTGCAGCAAATGGTGAAATTTATAATCATCGCGAGATTAGAAGTCGTTATAAACATTCGTATAAATTTCAAACACAAAGTGATTGTGAAGTTATTTTGGCCTTATACAAACAAAAGGGAGTTGATTTTGTTGATGACTTAAATGGGATTTTTGGATTTGCTATATATGATGTTGAAAATGATGAATACTTTATTGCTCGTGATCACATGGGAGTAATTCCTCTATACATGGGCTGGGATCAAAACGGTACTTTCTATGTGGCTTCTGAACTGAAAGCTTTAGAAGGGCATTGTTCTAAAATTGAATTATTTCCACCAGGACATTTCCTTTCTAGTAAGGATGGTAAATTGGTCCAGTGGTATAAGAGGGAGTGGGTTGAGTTTTCTGCTGTCAAAGAAAATGAAACAAATATTTCAGAAATAAAAAAAGCACTAGAGGATGCAGTCCATAGGCAGCTAATGTCTGATGTCCCTTACGGGGTGTTATTGTCTGGCGGATTAGATTCGTCTGTGACTTCTGCCATTGCAAAAAAATATGCTTCAATGCGCGTTGAGTCTAATGATCAAGCTGCAGCTTGGTGGCCACAGTTACATTCTTTTTCTGTTGGCCTTGAAGGTTCTCCTGATCTTGCTGCAGCTCAAGTAGTTGCTGACCATATTGGTACTATTCATCATGAAATAAAATTCACTATTCAAGAAGGTTTAGACGCTATAAGAGATGTGGTGTATAATCTTGAGACTTACGATATTACAACCATCAGAGCTTCCACTCCTATGTACTTAATGGCGAGAGTTATAAAATCTATGGGAATTAAAATGGTTCTTTCGGGCGAAGGAGCAGATGAGTTGTTTGGAGGGTATTTATACTTTCATAAAGCGCCAAATGCTGAAGAGTTTCATGATGAAACCGTTCGAAAGCTTAATAAGCTACATATGTATGATTGTTTAAGAGCCAATAAGAGCTTGGCAGCTTGGGGAATTGAGGGTAGAGTCCCTTTTTTAGATAAAGAATTTATTGATGTAGCTATGCGAATTAATCCGCAAGATAAAATGATAAATGGAGAGCGTATGGAAAAATGGATAGTTCGAAAAGCGTTTGAAGATATATTGCCAGAAAGTGTAGTTTGGCGACAAAAGGAACAGTTTAGTGATGGAGTTGGATACAGTTGGATTGATACTCTTAAAAAAGTCGTAGGGAAGGCGGTTTCTGACGAGCAATTAAATAACGCACGTTATAGGTTCCCTATTCAGACTCCGCAGAACAAAGAAGAATTTTATTATAGATCTATTTTTGAATCCTATTTTCCTAGTGATGCAGCTGCGCTTTGCGTTCCTCAAGAAGCGAGTGTAGCTTGTAGTACAAAAAGAGCTCTGGAATGGGATGAAGCTTTCAAAAACATGAATGACCCCAGCGGAAGAGCAGTGTCTAAAGTGCATGACAAGGCATATGATTAAGTTTTGTTAGCTAAAAATAAGACTCTTACAGCCACTTTTTTATGAACTCAAATAATAGTTCTTATTTAAAAGCTCCTAAATCTACTTTAAGGCCTTTTTTAGCTTATTTAAGCATGTCTAGAAAAATTAATCAATTGTTAATAATTACAGTCAAATTCTCTGAAAACCACTTTAAGTTCCTTTGAGAATCATTTATATTTGTTACTATCATGAATTTTTTGTGATAACACGAAATTTAAATAAATACAAACAAAACAATGAGCGAGGAAATTAATAAAACTAGTTATTCGGCGGATAGTATACAAGCGTTAGAGGGTATGGAACACGTGCGTATGCGACCTTCAATGTATATCGGAGACGTAGGCTTAAGAGGGTTGCACCATTTGGTTTATGAGGTTATTGATAATTCCATAGATGAGGCTTTAGCAGGACATTGTGATAAGATCACGGTTATTATTAACGAGGATAATTCAATAACGACTGAAGATAATGGACGTGGTATCCCAGTTGGATTACACAAAAAAGAAGGTGTTTCAGCTCTTGAGGTTGTTATGACCAAGATTGGAGCAGGTGGTAAGTTTGATAAAGATTCATACAAAGTTTCTGGAGGTTTACATGGAGTAGGTGTAAGTTGCGTAAATGCACTTTCAGAGCATTTGAAAGCAACTGTCTACAGAGACGGTAAGATTTATGAGCAAGAGTATGAGCGAGGAAAGGCCATGTATCCTGTGAAGCAAACAGGGGAGACTGACAGAAGAGGGACCACTGTTACGTTCAAGCCAGATCCGGAAATATTTACTCAAACCTTAATTTATGTTTATGATACTTTAGCCAACAGACTTAGGGAATTAGCATTCCTCAACAAAGGAATTACAGTAGTCCTTATTGATTATCGTGAAAAAGACGAAAAAGGTGAGTTTTTAGGAGAAACATTCCATTCAGACGAAGGGCTTTCAGAATTCATCCAGTACTTAGATAGTAATCGCGAACCTATCATGAAAAAGGTAATAGCTTTTGAAGGGCAAAAAAATGGAGTCCCAGTTGAAGTTGCTATGATTTATAATACCTCATATGCTGAGAATTTACATTCCTATGTTAATAATATTAATACCCATGAAGGCGGGACTCATTTGTCAGGTTTTCGTCGTGGGTTGACACACACTCTGAAAAAGTATGCTGATGAGTCTGGTATGTTAGATAAATTAAAATTTGACATAGCTGGCGATGATTTTCGAGAGGGGTTGACAGCTATAATTTCTGTCAAGGTTCAAGAGCCTCAATTTGAGGGTCAAACAAAAACAAAATTAGGAAATAGAGAGGTTTCTGCATCTGTTAGCCAGGCTGTTTCTGAAATGCTTACAGATTATTTGGAAGAAAATCCAGATGACGCAAAGATAATTGTTCAAAAAGTTATTTTAGCGGCTCAGGCCCGTCACGCTGCTCAAAAGGCTCGAGAAATGGTTCAAAGAAAAACAGTGATGAGTATGGGAGGGTTGCCTGGGAAACTGAGTGACTGTTCTGAACAAGACCCAGCTAAGTGTGAAGTTTTTCTTGTTGAGGGGGACTCGGCAGGAGGTACTGCAAAGCAAGGTAGAGATAGGCATTTTCAAGCAATTTTACCTTTGAGAGGAAAAATCTTAAATGTAGAAAAAGCTATGCAACATAAAGTATTTGAAAATGAAGAGATTAAAAATATTTTTACAGCGCTAGGTGTAACCATTGGAACTGAAGAAGATAGTAAAGCTTTGAATTTATCAAAACTTCGTTATCACAAAATTGTTATTATGTGTGACGCTGATATTGATGGTAGTCACATCGCTACACTTATTTTAACTTTCTTTTTTAGATATATGAAAGAACTAATTGAGAGTGGACATGTTTATATTGCAACACCTCCGCTATATCTTGTAAAAAAAGGGCAAAAGAAACAATATGCTTGGAGTGATTCTGAGCGTGACACAATAGTTGATGGTTTTGGAGGAAGTGCTTCAATTCAGCGCTATAAAGGACTTGGAGAGATGAACGCAAGCCAGCTATGGGATACAACCATGAACCCTGATTTTAGAACTTTACGCCAAGTTCAAGTTGACAATGGCACCGAAGCAGATCGAATATTTTCTATGCTTATGGGAGACGATGTACCTCCTAGAAGAGAGTTTATTGAGAAAAATGCGATTTATGCAAATATTGATGCTTAGTTGAGTTTTTAAAATTCTCTAAAATGAAAAAATTTATTATTTTTTGTTTTTATATCTTATCCATAAGCTCAATTATGTCACAGGAAGATTTTCAAAATCTACCTAACTCTGTTATAGGATTTGGCAATATATTACTAGCTGGAGAAGATGCCAGTTTATTGGCTGAAAACTACCTTAGACCTTCTGTTAAAGGTTTGATAAGTGGAATGAATAGCGGCTGGTATTCAACAGCCAAAACCCATAAAAAATTCGGTTTTGACATCACATTTGGCTTAAATTCTTCTTTAATTCCTTCCAAAGGTAAAGTGTTTGATTTTATTTCCAGTGATTATAGTTACATATCGGTTGGTGATAGCAATATTGAGTTACCAACAGTTTTGAGTGATGATGATTCAGAGACAATTTTCAATGTTTCTATCCCAGTTCTAAGCGGTGACTATAAAGTTGGTTCATTCACTTTGCCGGGTGGTATAGCTAAAGATTTACCCGTAAATGCAGTACCAACTCCTTTTATTCAGCTTGGATTAGGATTACCTTATAAAATAGAACTTAATTTGAGGTATGTCCCTGATTTAAACTATGATTCAAAAGTAAATGGAAGTTCGGTAGGTGTTGGAATCCAGCATGATTTGACGCAATATTTAGGCCTACTAGATAAGCTGCCATACAGCATTTCAGTTATGGGAGCTTTTTCAAAAGCAAATATTGAGTATGCGATTGATAAAAATTTGTCTAATCAAATTTCTGTTACAGACGGAAATGCCATCTTTAATTTAGATACATGGACCGTACAGGCATTGGGTTCTCTGAATTTAAGAGTTTTTACAATTTATGCTGGAGTGGGTTATAATTATGGTACATCTAATTTTAATGTTAATGGAGATTACACATTGTCTTATCGTCTTCAAGATTCAAATCAAAACTCGGTTGGTACTATTATTGAAAACATATCA
>JAQWYU010000154.1 GCA_029253805.1 Flavobacteriaceae bacterium
ATTGAAAACGGAGGATCACTAACTATAATTGCCACCGCACTTACAGAAACAGGTTCTAAGATGGATGAAGTTATATTTGAGGAATTTAAAGGAACTGGGAATATGGAACTTCAATTAGATCGCAAGATATCTAATCGCAGAATATTTCCAGCCATTGACCTTACTTCTTCAAGCACTCGTAGAGATGACATATTACTTGATGCCAAAACAATTCAAAGAATGTGGGTAATGCGCAAGTACCTAGCAGATATGAACCCTGTTGAAGCAATGGAGTTTATTAACGACCGTTTCAAACAAACTCGAAATAATGAAGAGTTTCTAATTTCGATGAATGGTTAAAATGCTATTTGGTTGAATTCATAAAAAAAGCCTTTCAAATATGAAAGGCTTTTTTTTTAATATGAGAAATTTATAACGCCACAACAAATTTTGACAAACCTGACTTAAGATTTGCTGCCTTGTTATCATGAATGATGTTGTTCTTAGCCAGCTTGTCTATCATGGAAGAGACACTGATAAAAAGTTTTTGAGCTTCTTTTTTGTCAGTTGTTTCGCGTAACCTTTTTATGGCGTTACGTGTTGTTTTGTGCTGATACTTGTTAAGCACACGCTTGGACTCGTTACTTCTAATTCTTTTTAAAGCTGACTTATGATTTGCCATAATTCTTAATTTTATTATTAATAAATAATCGTAGCCCGTAGGGGAATCGAACCCCTCTTACATGGATGAAAACCATGCGTCCTAGCCGATAGACGAACGGGCCATTTTTATAAAAATCAAAAAATTGAAACTGATGTTACGATTTTTGATTCAAATAGCTTGCATTATTTCTAACGCGGTTGCAAAAATACAACTATTTTTAAATGTTACAACTTCTTACTGATTTTTTTTGTAAAAAGTTAATCCTAATATGCCTTAGCAAACAAAACTCGCTGGTTGGAAGGTTTCCCTGAAAATACGCACTCTCCTAGTTCTTTTTTAGAATCTAGCGGAATACAACGAATTGTAGCTTTAGTAATTTCTTTTATTTTGTCTTCTGTTTCAGAACTTCCGTCCCAGTGAGCAGAAATAAAACCTGTTTTTTGTTTTAATACAGCCTTAAATTCTTCAAATGATTCTACTCTTGTAATATGAGCTGATCTAAAATTTAATGCTTTTTTAAATAGTCCTGCTTGAATCTCTTGAAGCTGTGCCTCCACTCTAGACGTAAGACTATCCAAATCAACAACTTCTTTTGTTAAAGTATCTCTGCGAGCCAATTCAACAGTGCCGGCCTTCAAATCATTTGGTCCGATTGCCAATCGAATAGGAACCCCCTGAAGTTCGTATTGTGCAAACTTGTGCCCTGGACGTTGGGTAGTTCTATCATCAAATTTAACCGAAATTCCCTCAGACTTTAGAGAAGCCTTAATTAGTTCAGCTTGTTTAGAAATTTTACATAACTGATCATCATTTTTATAAATGGGAACAATCACTACTTGGAAAGGAGCTAATTTAGGAGGTAAAACCAATCCCTTGTCGTCGCTGTGGGTCATAATTAAAGCCCCCATCAATCGAGTTGAGACCCCCCAAGAGGTAGCCCAAACATAATCTTGTTTGCCTTCATTATTTGCAAACTTGACATCAAAAGCTTTAGCAAAATTCTGACCCAAAAAGTGAGAAGTTCCAGCTTGCAAAGCCTTTCCGTCTTGCATTAAAGCCTCTATGCAATAAGTCTCTTCCGCACCGGCAAAACGCTCACTTTCAGTTTTAACTCCTTGAATTACAGGAATTGCCATAAATTCCTCGGCAAACTTAGCATAAATATTGTTCATTTGTATTGCTTCATCTATTGCTTCACTTTTGGTTGCATGAGCAGTGTGGCCTTCTTGCCATAAAAACTCAGCAGTTCTTAAAAAAAGACGTGTTCGCATTTCCCAACGAACAACATTGGCCCATTGATTGATTAAAAGAGGTAGATCCCGATATGACTGAACCCATCCCTTAAATGTGCTCCATATAATAGCTTCACTAGTAGGTCTGACTACTAACTCTTCTTCTAATTTAGCATTTGGGTCAACTCGCAGTTTTCCTGAATTTTCTGGATCATTTTCTAAGCGATAATGAGTTACTATTGCACATTCCTTTGCAAAACCCTCAGCATTTTTCTCTTCCGCTTCAAATAAACTTTTAGGAACAAACAAAGGAAAGTAAGCATTTTGATGACCAGTTTCCTTAAACATTTTATCCAACTCTGCCTGCATTTTTTCCCAAATAGCATACCCGTAGGGCTTAATAACCATACAGCCTCTAACAGCTGAATTTTCAGCTAAATCAGCTTTAACTACCAGTTCATTATACCATTTAGAATAATCTTCAGATCTTGATGTAAGGTTTTTACTCATAATTTCGTAATTTGGCACGACTATTGAACCTGAATAAACAAAAGTTTTCACAAAACTAAGTATTTTTATGGTGTCCAACAATTAAAATTAAACACTTATGAGTTTTACAAATTTCATGATTAAGCTATCGACAATTTTATGCGTTTCCATTGTTTTTACAGCATTCGTGTCATGTGGTTCATTTCAGTACGCTGGAACGTACAACGATGGAATTTACAATGACTCAAACAATACTTATGAAGATGAAGTAGAAAGCTCTAATAACTCTTCTGAATATTACAAAAATTATTTCAAGGAAAAGTCTATGAATCTTGGTGATAGTAGTACCACTTTTACTGATACTGAATCTTACCAAAGTGAATACATTAATGAAAATACTGATTCCGATAACTTTGCTGGTTGGGGTCAAAACAACTCTAAGGACATAACAATAAACCTTTACGATACAACTCCTTTTTATGGATTCGGGTGGAGATCACCCTTTATTAATAATTGGTATATAAATAGAGGATGGAACATGGGGTGGAATAGAGGATGGAATATGGGATGGAATATGGGATGGGGTAATTACGGATATGTAATGGACCCGTTTGGAAATAATTATGGCTACCAAATGATTCCTTGGGGGTATAACCAATGGAGTTTTGGGTTTCCCAATTATGGATATGGCAATTATTATGGATATGGAAATTACTATGGGTACGGGAATTTTAGCAGGAATCAGGGAACTTCTGTTTCCTATGTTAACGGCCCAAGAGGTGCTAGGCATGCCAATAACATGTCCAATAGAAGAAGTGCTTCCCGTTCATCCACATTAAAAAAATTAACCACACGCTCAAATTACAGTTCAAGAAATTCGGAGAAAGATATTACCTCTAAGTTTGGTGTAGGAAGTGTTGAACACGTAGAATATATAATTAAAAAGAGGAAAGCTAAAAAGAAAAAAGAAAGCTTTACAAGACAAAATACCAGATCTTCAAAAAACAAATCTCCATTTCCAAAAGCACAAAAGCGACCTTCTACAAATCGTTCTTATTCAAGTCCGTCAACAACTCGTTCTAGTAGCAGACCTTCTAGTGGTAGAGTAAGCGGAGGAAGCAGTTCCCGGAGAAAACGATAATTACACATAAAATCAATAATATGAAAAAACCTATTTTAATTGTATTAGGGCTAATAAGCATGTTCTGTACATATGGGCAAAATATCTCTGATGCTGTTAGGTACACAACAGAAACTACGCTAGGAACAGCAAGATTTAATTCAATGAGTGGAGCTTTTGGGGCCCTTGGGGGAGATTTGTCCGCAGTTGGTATAAACCCTGCCGGTTCTGCGATTTTTAAAACTAGCTACATTTCACTTTCTGCATCTAATTTTAATACATCGAACAAAGCTGAGTTTGGTTCTAATTCCAACCCAAAAAAAAATAATAAAGCTTCGCTTGACATGAACCAATTAGGAGCCGTATTTGTATTTAACAACAGAAATAATAATTCAGTTTTTAATAAGCTTACAGCCAGTGTTTTTTGTGAGCAAATTCAAAATTATAATAACGAATTTCTTGCTGCTGGAGTAACATCTAATTCTATTTCTAGCTACTTTTCAGAATTTGCAAACGGACTAAGACTTGATGAAATATCTGCTCTTGAAGATGAAAGTATTTCACAAGCCTACAATGCAATTGGTTATTACAATGGGTATGCCCACCAACAGGCATTTTTAGGATATGAAAGCTATATTTTAGAGCCTGACGAAAACTCAGCTGAAAACAGTACTTATTTTTCGAACATAGCACCTGGTGAGTTCAATCAAGAGTACAGTTATTCCTCCACAGGTTACAATGGAAAACTTTCATTTAATCTTGGAATTCAATATAACCAAAAACTATACTTCGGAATAAATCTAAATTCTCACTTTATCAACTATGAGCGAAATTCGTACCTATTTGAAAATAATGTAAATCCAAATTCGTATATCAACCAAGTAGATTTTGAAAACAGTTTACTAACAACTGGAAATGGATTTTCTCTTCAAATTGGGAGTTTATATAAAATAAATAATTTCTTAAGACTTGGAATGGCTTATGATAGTCCAACATGGTTAACATTAAGAGAGGAAACCACACAATACCTAGCTACATTTGACAATACTGAGAATATAAGAACAACCATCAATCCGGCCGTTGTAAATGTTTTTCCAGAATACAAAATAAAAACACCTGCAAAAATTACTGGTAGTGCGGCATTTATATTTTCGGATAAAGGCTTGCTTAGTGTTGATTTTTCTAGAAAAGACTATACAAGCACAAGATTGAGTTCAAATTCAAGTTATGGTTACTCACAAGAGAATAATGAGATTGTCAGCTCACTCAAAGTAGCAAACAGTTTAAGAATTGGAGCTGAAATTAGACACAAAAAGATAAGTTATCGTGGTGGATACAGACTAGAAGAAAGTCCTTACAAGAACAATGTTGAGTTTGGAGACCTAAAAGGTTTCTCACTTGGATTGGGGTTTAATCTTGCTAAATCAAGATTAGATATATCTTACCAAAATTCTAGTAGAGAAATAGAACAAAAATTATATCAAGTTGGAAATTTAGGAAGTACTAAACTAAACAAAAATAATTCAAATATTTCTGTCACTCTTAGTATGGATCTGTAAGTTAGTATTTCTATAAATTAAAAAGCCCATAACTAATATTATGGGCTTTTTGATTTATCGTATTAAGTTTTATTCTATCTTTTTAAAGAGAAGTGCGCTCTTAGTACTTGTGGGTTTCCTGTAGTTGGATCTGTATAATCTAGCGTAAACCAGTAGTCATTGGAAGGTAGTTGTGCACCATTGAAAGTACCATCCCATCCCTCTCCTGACGGACTAATCTGTTTAAGTAGTTTACCGAACCTGTCAAAGATTAAGATCTTAGCGTTATTCTGGTTGGCTACGCCAACAATATTCCACGTATCGTTATACCCATCTCCATTTGGAGTGAAGTATAATGGATAATCAATCACATAAACCACAACCTGAGTCTCTCCACAGCC
>JAQWYU010000155.1 GCA_029253805.1 Flavobacteriaceae bacterium
TGTAAAATCTTTGCTTTTTCTGCCGCTTTGATTGAGAAATCAATTCCTGATGACACATAAAGGATATCTCTAGATGAATTTACAAGAAGTCCAACTTGATCATTCATTCCAAATCTGCAAACCTCTGTTAAACTTCCTCCTTGAGTACCAACTCCAGGGACTAATAGAAAACTATTAGGTACAATCTTTCTGACTTCATAAAAATAAGAAGCTTTAGTAGCTCCAACTACATACATTAAATTGTTTGAATTCTTCCAATTCCTTGATGTTTCTAACACAGAGTGATACAACGGTTTACCACTGGTTGTTAGTGTTTGAAAATCAAAAGCTCCACTATTAGAAGTTAAAGCTAACATAATAGTATGTTTGTGTGAAAATTTAAGAAAAGGTTCAACAGAGTCTTTGCCCATGTAGGGAGCAACAGTTACACTGTCGAAGGCTAAATCTTCAAAAAAAGCCTTGGCATACTTACTACTTGTATTGCCTATATCTCCACGCTTAGCGTCAGCAATAGTGAATATTTCAGGATAATTTTTATTTAGATAACTAATTGTTTTTTTTAAAGATTCCCAACCTTTAACGCCACTGGCTTCGTAAAAAGCAGTATTTGGCTTATAGGCCACACACAGATGGTGAGTTGCATTAATAATTGCCTTATTAAATTCAAACATTGGATCCTCTAACTTTAAAAAATTAGATGGGATTTTTGCCAGATCAACATCTAAGCCAATGCAGAGAAAAGATTTCTTTCTTTTAATTTCAGAAACAAGTGATTCAGTTGTCATAATTTATATTGATGCATTATCTGCTTTCAGTTTTTCAGTATTTTCAGCTAGCATCAATTCGGATATTATTTTCTGAATATCACCATTAATTATATTTGACAAATCATAAAGAGTTAAGCCAATACGATGCTCAGTAACTCGACCTTGTGAATAGTTATAAGTTCTGATTTTAGCACTACGGTCGCCTGAAGAGACCATGCTTTTTCTTTTTTCAGAGTCAGCTGCTTGTTTTTTAGCCAATTCCATTTCATACAAACGTGACCTAAGGACCTTGAGAGCTTTTTCTAAATTTTTATGAGAAGACTTTTGATCTTGACAACTAACTATCATTCCTGTCGGCTCGTGATGTAACTTAATTGCAGAATAGGTGGTATTTACCGACTGACCTCCAGGTCCTGTTGATGTAGTGCGCTCAATTCTAACTTCTGTCATATCAAGTTTCACATCAAACTCTTCTGCTTCAGGTAAGACTATCACTGAAGCTGCACTAGTGTGAACCCGGCCTTGAGTTTCCGTTTGAGGAACTCTTTGCACCCGGTGAACTCCTGCTTCAAACTTCATTGATCCGTAAACATCTTCTCCTGAAACTTCAAATATCACTTCTTTGAATCCCCCAGAAGTTCCATCATTAAAATCCACAACATCAACTTTCCATCCTTTTGACTCACAATATTTCGTATACATTCTGTAGAGGTCACCTGCAAATATACTAGCTTCATCTCCTCCCGCACCAGCTCTAATTTCCATAACAATATTTTTAGCATCGTCTGGATCTTTTGGAATTAAAAGGAATTTAATTTCTTCTTCAAGCTCTGGGATTTGAATTTTAGCTTCCTCCATCTGTATTTTAGCCATTTCCAACATCTCTGTGTCGGAGCCATCAGCAATTATTTCTTTTGCCTCTTCAATATTAGAAACAAAAGACTTGTATTTAAGTCCTAAATCAACTAGTCTTTTTAAGTCTTTGTATTCTTTATTTAGCTGTACATAGCGTTTTTGGTCAGAAATAATATCTGGCTGAATAATCAAGTCATTAACTTCATCAAAACGTTGCTTAACTATCTGAATTTTTTCTAACATTTAGACTATATAATTATATTGTAAAAGTACTATTTTTTTGGATTAATAAATGCTCAAAAGAAAGGCTAATATTCGAACAAGCCAAACTCACTTTTAATAGTAAGTTTTTTTGTTTCTGCATACTCTACATGACCTATAATCTGAGCTTCAACATTGAAAGAATTTGATATTTCAATAATTTTATTTGCTATTTCAGGCTTCACATAAAGCTCCATTCTATGTCCACAATTAAACACTTGATACATTTCTTTCCAATCAGTGTCAGATTGGGACTGAATCAGCCTAAACAGTGGCGGGACTGGAAACATTTTATTTTTGACAATATGTAATTTATCTATAAAATGAAGTATTTTAGTTTGAGCTCCTCCACTGCAATGAATCATTCCATTTATTGAATGTGAATCAAAAGCTTCTAAAATAGCCTTGATAATAGGTGCATACGTTCGTGTTGGTGACAAGACTAACCGTCCAGCATCCAAAGTAGAACCATCAACTTGATCAGTTAATTTCATTTGACCAGAGTAAACTAATTTTTCAGGGACAGCTGAATCATAACTCTCAGGGTATTTTGCTGCTAAATAATTTCCAAAAACATCATGTCTAGCAGAAGTTAAACCATTACTCCCCATCCCTCCGTTATAATATTTCTCGTATGAAGCCTGTCCAAATGAAGCCAAACCCACAATAACATTGCCTGGCCTAATATTTTTATTATTAATTACTCTTTTACGTGGAATACGAGCAGTAACTGTCGAATCGACTATAATAGTTCTCACTAAATCACCTACATCAGCAGTTTCACCGCCGGTAGAATGGATAGTAACTCCAAATTCTTTTAAGTCTTGTATAAGTTCTTCGGTTCCTTCAATAATTGCTGCAATAACAGATCCAGGAATCAAATTTTTGTTTCGACCTATCGTAGAAGATAACAAAATATGATCTGTAGCCCCTACACACAGTAAATCATCGATATTCATAATTAATGCATCTTGAGCTATTCCTTTCCAAACTGAGGTATCCCCAGTTTCCATCCAGTACATGTAGGCTAGTGAGCTTTTAGTTCCTGCACCATCAGCATGCATTATTAGACAATAATCTTCATCACTAGTGAGATAGTCTGGAACAATTTTACAAAAAGCTTTGGGAAACAACCCTTTATCTATGTTTTTAATGGCATTATGAACATCATCTTTAGATGCTGAAACCCCCCTTTGTGCATAGCGTTTGCTAATCTCGTTACTCATATAAATTGTTTGTGATACAAAAGTAGTAAAGTATTTAAATTATTTGAATTAAAAAAAATCCAATTACATGAATAGGGCCCTTTTTTTATTTACTTGGTGAATAACAATTCTCGATACTTGGCTAACGGCCATAATTCATCATCGATCAACAACTCTAACTTATCACAATGATATCGTATATCATCAAAAAGCGGTTTTACTTTTGAGCAGTATACTTTTGCCTTTTTGGTTGTATCACTAATCGAATTGGCCTTTTTTCGTTCATTCGTCATTTTTGTAACTCCCGAGTTAATTGCCTCGATTCGCTTAGATATCTCTAATATTAAAAGTAATTGTTCACTTGCAAATTTTTTAAAATCTTTGCCATATATCTCTTTTAACCCTTTTACATTATCAATCAAAATATTTTGATATTTAACTGCTGTCGGAATGACGTGATTACGTGCAATATCCCCTAAAGTTCTGCCTTCTATTTGTGTTATATGAACATATTCTTCAATTTCAATATCATACCGTGCTTCAATTTCCACTTTGTTCATTACATTTAATCTTTCATACATGGAAATAGTTTCTGGATCAATTTTAACCTTAAGAGCATCTGGAGTATTTTTATTGTTACTTAAACCTCTTTTGGCGGCTTCTTTTTCCCAATCAACCCCATACCCATTCCCTTCAAAAAGAATATTTCGAGAGGTTTTAATGTATTCTCTTAAAACATTAAAAATAGCTTCATCTTTTTTCAAATCTTTCTCATTGATCAAACCATCCACTTCTAACTTAAAATCAATCAGTTGATTTGCAACAATTGAGTTTAGAACCGTCATTGGATTTGCACAATTAGCAGTTGAGCCAACTGCACGAAACTCAAATTTATTACCTGTAAAAGCAAATGGAGATGTTCGATTTCGATCAGTATTATCTAATAATATTTCTGGAATTTTTCCAACAACATTTAATTTTAAATCTGTTTTCTCTTCTGGTGATAATTTACCTTTGGTAACACCCTCCAGCTCGTGAAGAACTTTAGTTAATTGGGCGCCAATAAACACAGACATGATTGCTGGTGGAGCTTCATTAGCTCCTAAACGGTGGTCGTTTGTTGCAGAGGCTATACAGGCACGTAATAATTCTTCATTATCATGCACAGCTTTTATTGTATTGATGAAGAATGTTAAAAATTGTAAATTACTCATCGGAGTTTTTCCAGGTGCCAATAGGTTAACTCCTGTATCTGTGCTTAAACTCCAATTATTATGCTTTCCAGAACCATTTACTCCAGCGAAAGGTTTTTCATGAAATAAAACTTTAAAATTGTGACGATCAGCTACTTTTTGCATAACATCCATTACGAGTGAATTATGATCAACTGCTAAATTAGCTTCTTCGTATATTGGAGCTAGCTCAAACTGATTGGGTGCTACTTCGTTGTGGCGTGTTTTTACTGGGATTCCAAGCATCATTGACTCTGTTTCTAATTCACGCATAAAATTCAGAGCACGCGCTGGAATAGTACCAAAATAATGATCATCAAGTTGCTGATCTTTTGCTGAACTATGTCCAAGAAGAGTACGACCTGACATTTCAATATCTGGCCTAGAGGCGACTAAAGCTTTGTCTATCAGAAAATATTCTTGCTCCCAACCAAGAGATGCTGTAACTTTTTTCACTGTTTTATCAAAATACCGTGATACGTCAGTTGCTGCATGATCTACTGAACTAAGGGCTCTTAATAGTGGGGTTTTATAATCTAAGGCTTCACCAGTGTAGGCCACAAAAACTGTAGGAATACATAGTGTTGTGCCAAACACAAAGGCTGGAGAGGTTGGATCCCAGGCAGTGTAACCTCTGGCTTCAAAAGTATTACGAATACCTCCGTTTGGAAAAGATGAGGCGTCAGGTTCTTGCTGAACCAGCTGATTACCTTCAAAGCGCTCCAAGGCTTCTCCATTGCCGACTGTTTCAAAAAATGCATCATGTTTTTCGGCAGTAGCACCAGTTAATGGCTGAAACCAATGTGTGTAATGAGTTACTCCTTTTGCCATCGCCCAATCTTTCATTGAGGAAGCAATTTGATCAGCGATTGAGCGGTTAATCTTATCACCCTTATCTACTGCTCTAACTAGGCTATCAAAGGCTTCTTTTGTTAAAAATTGACGCATAGTTTTGAAACCAAATACATTAGCTCCGAATATTCCGGATTGCTTTAAGCCTGTACCAATTTTAGGAGGCAATCTGTCTAAAGACTGCTTGAGTGCGTGGAATCTGAGTGTTGACATTATTATTAATTTTTAGAATTAATAACACAAAAATATAACAATCGCACTAAAAAAAATATTTTGATTAATTATTTATTAACAAATTTAAAATTAATACATGCTTTAATTATGAAATAAACAGACAAACCCTAAAAAAAATAGGGTATTAAATAAAAATCTTACTTTGTTGATAATTATACCCCTATTTTAAATGGAGTATTTATCATAATTTTTATATTTGATTAAAAATTAAATACCAATAAAAACATGGCTAAAATTAAATTAGAATATATCTGGCTAGATGGATATTCACCGACCCAGAATATGAGAAGTAAAACTAAAGTTGAAGAACATGGAGATTTCCAAGGAACAATACAAGAGCTAGATAATTGGTCTTTTGATGGATCATCAACAAAACAAGCATCTGGAGACTCATCAGACTGCCTACTAAAACCTGTTGCAATTTATCCAGACCCTGCTAGAATTAACGGTTACCTAGTAATGACAGAAGTTTTAAATGCAGATGGAACACCTCACATTTCTAATGGACGAGCTACAATTGACGATAATGATAATGATTTTTGGTTTGGTTTTGAGCAAGAATATTTCATCATGGACACCAAAACACAATTACCTTTAGGTTTCCCAATTGGTGGATATCCAGCTCCGCAAGGGATGTACTATTGCTCTGTTGGGGGGCTAAACACACATGGAAGAAATTTAGTTGAAGAACATGCAGATCTTTGTATTGATGCTGGTTTAAATTTTGAAGGCATAAATCAAGAGGTTGCATCTGGACAATGGGAATTTCAATTGTTTGCCAAAGGAGCTAAACAGGCTGGAGATGAAATTTGGGTAGCTCGTTATTTGTTAGATAGACTTACTGAAAAATATGGCTACTACATTGATTATCATCCAAAACCACTTGGAAAAGATATGGACTGGAATGGATCTGGTATGCATGCTAACTTTTCTAACACAACACTGAGAACTTGTGGTGACAAGGAAGTTTATGCTAAAATTTGTGAAGCATTTAGACCAGTTGTTAAAGAGCACATTGAAGTTTATGGCGAATTCAATGACCAACGTTTAACCGGTTTACATGAAACTGCAGCCATCACTGACTTTTCTTGGGGTATATCAGATAGAGGGGCTTCTATTCGCATTCCAATTATTGCTGTAGAAAAAGGCTGGAAAGGCTGGCTTGAAGATCGTAGACCTGCATCAAATGGCGATCCATATAAAATTGCTGGACGCATCATAAAAACAGTCAAGTCAGCAAAAGTATAACTACACACATAATATTTAACAATCAAAAAGGCACTAACTTAAAACTAGTGCCTTTTTGATTGTTAAAAAAACAAAACATTATAACACAAAAATATTTGAACTCAAAAAGTGATAAACGTGATAAAATTAAATTGATCACGTGAAGAAGATTCAAATATTTGATTCATGTATCCAGCCTCTAAACGGACCTTATTGTTTAGTTGATAACCTATGCCTCCATACACTCGATTTCTGTCAAAAAAAGTGCCTTTTGTATTTAGAAATACTTCATTGTAAGCGGAAAAATAAAACTTATTATTACCATCTTTAGATTTAATAAGCGGAATTTTGGCAGCTAAAAAATATCTCAAACGCATTTTAAAATACTCTTCAACAAAACGCTGCTCGAATCTGTAACGATGAGTTAACAAAACACCCCCTATTCTATCTTTTAAAGTAAACTGCTGAAATATTCTGTGTTCGTTTACATATTGTTTGTCTTTGCTATTCGATATGTAATTTTCTGAGAGAATATAGCCGTAACCAAGAAGTAAATTGTGATTGTTTTCGGATAAGTTATAGCCGACACCAGTCCTAAGCAATAGCTGTTCTAAATCTCCAACAGCATCATAATTTCGATATTGAACTTCGTTATGAATATTCCATTTTGAATTCAATTTTTTATTGCCTATGTAAATAAGCCAATTTCCAAAATCACTCTGTTGAGCATTAATACCAGTTGGATACATAAGCATACTAGCCAATAAAAAAATAAAGTAATTAATTTTTCTAAGCATAAAAAGTTACTTTTCCGTTGGAGATATCATACATCCCACCTATTATCATTAACTCTCCTTTAGCTTCCATTTCTTTAAGAATTTCACTTTTCTCGCGAATATCGATTAATGTCATTTCAACATTTTTAGCAGCTACAGAATTAACAAAACTAATATTTGAAGAATTTCTCATACTTCCGTCTTCTGGGAGCGCTACAGCATCTACAGCAGGTTCAATTTTTTTTATAAGACTAGTTAAGTTTCCCATGCGAGCATGATCACAAGCTCCCTTGACAGCTCCACAGGCTGTGTGTCCTAACACAACTAATACTTTAGTACCAGCTAGTTTGCAAGCAAATTCCATACTACCTAATATATCATCATTAACAAAATTACCCGCAATACGAATACTAAATAAATCACCAATTCCTTGGTCAAAAATGTGCTCTGCTGAGACACGAGAGTCTATACAATGTAATACGGTTGCAAAAGGAAATTGGCCAGAACTTGTTGCATCGACTTGTGCATTCAAATCTCTTGCAATCTGAGATGCATTAATAAAGCGTACGTTGCCATCTTTTAAGGCTTGAAGCGACGACTCTGGCGTCATTTCTGATTGTGATTTTTTTGTATGTGATTTCATAATTATTTAATTTATTAATTTATATGGTTTTTTGAGGTCTTAACTGAAAAAACTGAATAAAACTTTCAGGGTTTTTAACCACACCCCTAACAGACACTAATTTGATATCAATCTTTCTTCTTAGTGCCTTTTGAGAAAAATCTTCTAAAATCTCGATTATATCATTATCTAAGTAACGTGTTTTGGTTACATCGAGCTCTAAAGAACTATTATGCGGCAATGAATCTAGCTCTTTAAGAATAGCACCTTTGTTAAAAAAAGTAACTTCTTCCGCCAATGTCATTTTTATTTTATGGGCTCCATTACTATGGTCTTCAATATGTAAAAAGTGTGAGTTTTGAAAACTCTTTATTAAAATTACTACGACTCCAACAGACAGACCCAATGCAATCCCTATTAAAAGATCTGTAAATACGATACCCAATACAGTTACTACAAAGGGAGTAAATTGTTTCCATCCCAAACGATACATGTCAACAAAAAGTGCTGGTTTTGCTAATTTATAACCAACAATAAATAAAACAGATGCCAACACAGATAACGGAATTTTATTAAGTAAGTTTGGTATTAGGATTACAGAAATTAATAGCAAAAATCCATGAAGTATTGCTGACATTTTAGTTCTTCCACCTGATTGTATGTTTGCAGAACTGCGAACTATAACTTGAGTCACAGGTAGCCCTCCAATTAGTCCAGACAATACATTTCCCATTCCTTGAGCTAATAGCTCTTTATTAGTTGGAGTTACACGCTTTAAAGGATCAATTTTATCGGTGGCTTCAACGCATAATAATGTCTCTAAACTCGCCACCAAGGCAATTGTAAAAGCTGTAATCCAAATTTGGGGATTTGAAATAGCTGCAAAATTTGGAAAACTGAATTGAGCTAAAAATGTAGAAGCGTCTTCGGGAACAGGAACACTAACTAATAATTCAGAAGAAATACCCCATAAAATGTTCCCTTGGGTGCACACAAAGTATATAATTCCAACCAAAACAGCCACTAAAGGCCCCTGAACTAACTGAAAAATTTTTCCTTTTGAGGAGAGAACTTCACTCCACAGTAACAAAATCAACAATGCGATAAGAGCTACTGCGGTAGCACCTGGACTAATAAAATTAACAACATTAAAAATCTCAGAAAAGAAACTTTCTCCTTCAAACTGTAAAAGATTGAGACTTTCATGTGAATTTGAATTATATCCAAAAAAATATGGAATCTGCTTTAATATTATTATTATACCAATTCCTGTTAACATTCCTTTAATTACCGAGGAGGGAAAATAGTAGCCGATCACTCCAGCTCTAAGAATACCGAAAATAAACTGTATAGCGCCTCCAAGGACAACCGCTAACAAAAAGTTCTCAAAACTACCAAGAGTTCCAATAGCTGTTAAAACGATGGCCGCTAACCCTGCTGCAGGACCACTCACTCCAACACTTGATCCACTAATGGACCCTACGACAATTCCACCTACGATTCCAGCAATTAAACCTGAAAAAAGTGGTGCACCACTCGCCAATGCGATGCCAAGGCAAAGAGGAAGTGCAACAAAAAAAACTACGACACTAGATGGTAAGTCTGATTTTAAATTTTTAAATGGATTTGAACTATTCATTTTTATAATTATAATTGTGTGCTGACTCATAAATGAGATCGGCAATATTGATATATCTGAAATTATTTAGGACGATCTAACGACACTCAGTCTAAGCTGTAAGTGGCATCAAAATAAAACTGGGAAAAGGATTAGACAACTTCCGGAGGGGGATCATGTA
>JAQWYU010000156.1 GCA_029253805.1 Flavobacteriaceae bacterium
TCAAGAACAACAACGCCGTCTACAAGAACGTCTATAGTGTTTCCATTCCATCCATCTCCATATGAGTCATTCATTTCTAGTGTGTATTCACATTGGCTGTAGGAAAATAGCGTGAAGCAATACAACGCTATTAAAGTTGTAATATTTTTCATAAAATTATGTTAGTTAGTTTAACAGAGAATGAAGGTAATTAATTTTAAAACTTAATAATAATTAACATTGTATTAATAGTTTAAATACATTTTTTACCGTTAAAGTGTTTTTTTATTACAAATTATAAGCTTCAATAATAATTAAATTCTGCTCGTTTTAATCTGATTTTTAATTTTTACCTTTGAGCAAAATTTTTAAATGTTAGAAAAAAAAGATGTTAATTTAGAAAAAGCAGTATTAATTGGTGTTATTACCAAATCTCAGGACGAAATCAAATCCAAAGAGTATTTAGAGGAGCTTGAGTTTTTAACTTACACTGCAGGTGGGGAAGTAGTAATGCGCTTTACTCAAAAAATGGATATGCCAAACTCTAAAACTTTCATTGGAACTGGGAAAATGGAAGAGTTACGTGTTTTTATTGCAGAAAATAACATAGGTACTGCTATTTTTGATGATGAATTATCTTCTGCTCAAGAGAGAAATATTAGTAAAATATTGAATTGCAAAGTACTAGATAGAACTAATCTTATTTTAGATATTTTTGCCCAACGCGCTAAAACAAGTTATGCACGAACTCAGGTAGAGCTGGCTCAGTGTGAATATTTATTACCAAGATTAAAAGGAATGTGGACACACCTTGAGCGTCAAAAAGGAGGTATAGGTATGCGAGGACCTGGCGAAACAGAAATTGAAACTGACCGTCGAATTGTTAGAGAAAAAATAGCACTATTAAAGACTAAAATCAAGAAAATTGACAAGCAAATGTCAATCCAAAGAGGTAATAGAGGAGCTATGGTTCGAGTTGCTTTAGTCGGATATACCAACGTAGGTAAGTCTACATTAATGAATGTAATTAGCAAGTCAGACGTATTTGCTGAAAATAAATTATTTGCAACTTTGGATACTACTGTTCGCAAAGTGGTAGTTAAGAATCTTCCTTTTTTAATGAGTGATACAGTTGGATTTATTCGAAAGCTTCCAACACAGTTAGTTGATTCGTTTAAGAGTACCTTAGATGAGGTTAGAGAATCAGATTTGCTTTTGCATGTAGTGGATATCTCGCATCCAAGTTTTGAAGAGCATATAGCATCTGTAAATTTAATTTTAGCTGAAATTAATGCCTTAGACAAACCCACACTGATGGTTTTTAATAAAATAGATGCTTATGAAGCTGAACCATTTGATGACTCCGACCTAATAGCTATACGTACTGGGGCACACTACTCTTTAAACGAATGGAAAGCAACCTGGATGTCCAAAATTGGTAAAAATTCCTTATTTATTTCAGCTCTTAATAAAGATAATTTAGAAGATTTTAAAAAACGTGTCTATGATACAGTTCGAGAAATTCACGTAAAGCGATTTCCCTATAATCATTTTTTGTATACTAATTATGAAGACAATATTGAATAAAATAAAGCAGCTAATTGTCTTTTTATGGATTTAATAGTTTTAAAAACTATAATCTACCCCGAGACCAACCATTTGTCTTATTTGTAAGCCTTGAAATGCGTTATCATCATAAATAGATTGAAGTGCTAAGTTTGTAGAGAAGTATTTATTGACACTCATCACAATGTTAACGGAGTAATCAAAATCGACATTTTGAGGATTTTCCAGGAAGTTTGAGTACATATTTAAAATATTCTCCATCGTTACATTCTCCATCAAAGTAAGTTTGTAATATGTGCCTATGGAGGCTCCTAACTCATAGCGCACACTTCTTCCATTTTGTACCCCAAAGTAAGCATTATCTGGAAGCGTAAGCTCTTTATCCACGATAGTTAACTTTGAAGTTGCAGCTGATATGTTTACTTTTAAATTATTACTTTTTTTCCAAAGTATTCCGGGACCTACCTGTAAATACCCAGGAGATAAAATACGTGTCGGTCCTTTAGTTTTACTATTCAGATCGTCTGTAAACTGAGTTTTAAAATTTAGAAATAGTGAGTAATTCCAGTTGCCTTTTGTCTTTTTCCCCAAAACAGAATTCCATTCCAGACGGTCATCAGATTTTTGTATGTCTTGTGCGTTTATTTTTGTAATACCAAAAGCAATAATTATCTTATTGTCCCATGACCAGTCTGCTTTAGAGTAGTTAAAATCATAGTTAACTCTAGCTGCACCAGCGATGTTACTGACACCACCAGCTATCCAGTTATTAAAAGAAGATTGATTAACTAAAAATGAAACGGTACCTGATTTTGTCCAGTGAGACTGTGGAGTCATTTGTTTCGTTTCTTGAGAAAAAACACTTTGAATTTGTATTGTTAATGCAATTAATAAGATTATATTTTTCATTTATTAATATTCAGTTGCATTTTTAATAAATAAAGTATTATTTTTTCTTGTAAAGAGGTACTGATGAGCACGCTTCTCCGTAGAGAATTGATTTTGCAACAGGTTGCAATTTATCAATCAAAAATAAATAGGCATTTTGTGGAACAGGTTTATTGGAACATCCTTTAATAATTACGGATTTATTTTTACAGTGACTGACATCTAGATCTTCGATTATTTTATGATAAATATTCGTTTCCAAAGATTCTAGATCGCCAACGACCACATGTTTGGCAATTTCTGAAAGCCGTAGTCTAACGAGCATATAGGCCCACCCTGGAATGATTGCCTCTGAAGTACAACAAAGAGCAATGTATTGATTTCGATAAATATCCCAGTCATGTGACTCTACAAAAGTTCTGAATTCTTTTTCGCGAAGAACTAAACTTTCGTACAGCCAATCTTTAATATCAAAGACTATGCGTGTTCCGTTTGGGTAATAGTCTTCTAAGTCAATTGTAATTAAAGCACTATTAGCTACACGGTTTATAATTTTAGGTTTATTCATTGTTAGAGCATTCCAAGTTCTAACTTTGCTTCTTCACTCATTAAGTCTTGCGTCCAAGGAGGGTCGAAAGTTATTTCAACTTCTGCATCTTTGACAGCATCCAAAGATTTGATTTTTTCCTCTACTTCTAAAGGAAGCGTTTCAGCGACTGGGCAGTTTGGAGTGGTCAGGGTCATTAAGACTTTTACCTCGTAATCTTCATTTACAAAGACATCATAAATTAGTCCTAACTCGTAAATATCCACAGGAATTTCGGGGTCAAAAATTGTTTTTATGACACGTACTATTTTTTCGCCCAACTCATTAACATCAATTTCTTTGGTACTCATAATCCTATTTGTGTTTGATATGCTACTGCATACATTTTTATTTTCTTTATCATACTTACCAATCCATTTGCTCGAGTAGGAGATAAGTGTTCCTTGAGCCCAATTTCATCAATAAAGTCAGTATTTGAATCTAGAATAACTTCAGGACTTTGGTTTGAAAAAACTCTTATCAAAATTGCAACAATACCTTTAGTTATGATAGCATCACTATCAGCAGTAAATATAATTTTCTCATTTTCTAAGTCAGCATGAAGCCACACTTTACTTTGGCATCCTTTAATGACGTTGTCCTCTGTTTTAAATTTTGTATTAATAATCGGCAGAGACTTTCCGAGTTCAATCATATACTCGTAACGCTCGATCCAATCTTCAAACATGGAAAACTCATCTATTAACTCTTCTTTTATAGTTTCAATTTTCATACTGCAAAAATACAATTCTTAAATGGCAATTTTAAAGTTCTTTTGTAGATAAAATAAGATCAACTAATTCCTTTAGTTCTTTGGGAGGGTTTTTGTGGTCGAAATCAATGGATTTTAAGGTGTCTCCTTTTTTTATTATAGATAAATGTGCGAAAGGTACGCGATCTGATTTTCTTAAATTTGAGGGGGCAATTAATTGACTCATAGATTTGAGGTCTATTGTATATACTAAATCAACACAAGCCTTCCATTTTTCGATAGTGATTGAGTCAATTACAGGGTTTATTCTCCTGCGATTGTTAAGTAAAACGATTGATTTTTCAGTTATAGAAACTTCTTCAAAGAACCCCCGGGTATGAGCTTGGTATATTAACTTCAGTTGATTTTGTTCAAACACGTCTAAGTTGTTATCATTTGACAATTTAGCAGTATTACAGGCTAAAACAATTAAAGTTAGACAAATGATTAACAGCTTCATAGTTATTTTACGAAATAATTGATACGAGGTATTTTATAAAAGTAATAAAATATAAACTAACGCAACATCATTGCAGCTTTTTTGATTCCTTCAACAAAAACATCTATTTCTTGTTTGGTATTATAAAAAGAAAAGGAAGCTCTAGCAGTTCCGGAGATTCCAAAGTAATCCATTATTGGCTGAGCGCAGTGTTGTCCTGTACGAATCGCAATCCCTAACTTATCAATGATTGTCCCAAGATCATAGGAATGAATCCCTTCAATATTAAATGAAATTACAGATGTCTTATTATCTCTTGGTCCATAGATTTTCATGCCATCAATAGCCTTTAATTTTTTAGTGGCATATTCTAAGAGTTCATGCTCGTAGGATGCTATAGCACCAAAGCCAATAGAATTCATATATTCAATTGCTGCTCCAAAAGCTATTCCACCACAAATGTTTGGAGTTCCAGCTTCAAATTTATGGGGGAGTTCAGCGTAGGTTGTTTTATTAAAGGTGACCTCTGAAATCATTTCTCCTCCTCCAAGAAAAGGAGGTAATTTATTAAGCCAATTTTCTTTAGCATAAAGCATTCCAACTCCAGTTGGTCCACACATTTTATGTCCTGACGTAACGTAAAAATCAACATCCAACTCCTGAACATCTGGTTTGATGTGAGGGCATGCCTGTGCGCCATCAATTAATATGGCCGCGCCTACTTTATGTGCTTTTTGAATCATTTCCTTGATTGGATTAATTGTACCTAAGGCATTAGAAATGTGATTTACAAAAACTAGTTTTGGATTTAAAAGTAATAAGGTATCGTAAACATCCATGTCTAAGGCTCCATCTTGTGTCATGGGGATTACTTTTAAAGTTGCTTTTGTTTTTTCGCAAAGCATCTGTATTGGTACGATATTGCTGTGGTGTTCCAACGCAGACACTAAAACAATATCATCTTTTGTAAGCAAGCTCGCAAATCCATTTGCTACTAAATTAATACTATGAGTAGTGCCTGAAGTAAATATGATCTCGTGAGAATACAAGGCGTTAAAGTGCTTTTGAATTATTTGGCGAGCGCCTTCATATTTATCTGTTGCTTCCTGACTTAGTGTGTGTACTCCTCTATGAATATTTGAATTGTATTTTGAATAATAATCTACAATGACATCAATAACTTGCTGAGGGGTTTGAGAGGTAGCAGCGTTATCAAAGTAAATAAGGGGTTTGCCGTTGATATTTCTTGAAAGTATCGGAAAATCATTCCGGATATTTTCTACATCAAAAACTATATTTGAAGCATGTTTTTTCATTATAAGTCAAATCCAATATTAACTCCTAGTTTATTAGCAATTAATTTATTAATTCTATTTTTTAGTTGAGGGATTTTAACACTCTCTAGAACATTATTTGCAAATGCGTACATTAAAAGTGCTTTGGCTTCTTTTTCACGAATTCCTCTTGCACGAAGATAAAACATTGCATTTTTATCCAGTTGTCCAATGGTACAACCATGTGAGCATTTCACATCATCTGCAAAAATTTCTAGCTGAGGCTTTGTGTTTACAGTAGCTTTATCATTAACCAATAAGTTATTATTAGCTTGAAAAGCATTTGTTTTTTGAGCTTCCTTATTTACAAGAACCTTTCCATTAAAGACTCCCACAGAACTATCGCTAAAAATTCCTTTATAGTCTTGGTGGCTTCCACAGTTTGGTTTGATATGATGTACTAGCGTATTATGATCTACATGTTGTTTATTTCCAATTATTGTCACCCCTTTTAAAGTGGAGTCCATGTATTCACCGTTTTGGTAAAAGTTTAAATTATTACGTATCAATTTACCTCCAAAACTAAATGTATGAACAGCCACGTGACTTTCACTTTCTTGATTAATAAATGTACTATCTACAAGTGAAGCACTGTCTTTGTCGTTTTGAACTTTATAGTAATCAACTATCCCTCTTTTGGCAGCAAATATTTCAGTCACACAGTTAGTAAGAGTCGAATTATTTGTGAGACTTTGATGTCTTTCGATGATTTGAACATGTGCATTTTCATCTACCACAATTAGATTTCTTGGTTGTAGTAATAGGGCCGATTCATTTCCAGTTGAAAAATGGATAATTTGAATTGGCTTCTCAACCATTTTATTCTTAGTAATATGTATGTAAGCACCCTCGTTCACAAAAGCTGTGTTTAAAGATGTTAGGCTATTCTTGTCTGCAATTTTATTAAAATAGTTCTCAATTACAGATCTGTATTTTGGTTTTTCTAAGGCAGATGACATCAGGCAAATATCAATACCATCGTGTGTAGTTTGAGATAAGTTAGACGCATATTTACCATCAACAAAAACAATCTTGTAACTGTCGATATCGTGTATAAAATAAGGTTGAACGTCCTTATATTCTAGAGCAGTTTCTGTTTTTGAAAACACACTAAAATCTTCTTTGAGGACTTTTTTTAAACTTGTATATTTCCACGCTTCTTCCTTTTTATGAGGAAACCCTTTAGATTCAAAACTAGAAAGAGCCTCTGTTCTCATAGAGTGAACAAAAGGATTATCTAATGAAATTTGATTTTCAAAAGCAATAAATGAGGATATTAATTTTTCTTTAAGTTCCATATAGGCTTTGAGTTCTTTTAATTTCCTGCTTCTTGTTTAATCCAGTCATATCCTTTTTCTTCTAGTTCAAAGGCTAGTTCTTTGGTCCCAGATTTTACAATTTTACCGTTATAGAGTACGTGTACATAATCTGGTACAATGTAGTCTAGTAATCTTTGATAATGCGTAATTATTAATACTGCATTATCTTCTGATTTTAATTTATTAACTCCATTAGCTACAATCCTAAGTGCATCAATATCTAATCCAGAGTCGGTTTCATCAAGAATGGCTAATTTTGGCTCTAACATTGCCATTTGAAAAATTTCATTTCGTTTTTTTTCTCCTCCAGAAAAGCCTTGGTTAAGAGATCGAGATAAAAACTTTCGATCAATCTCCAGCAGTTCTGATTTTTCACGAATCAGTTTTAGCATTTCTTTTGCAGGCATGTCTTGTAAGCCTTTCGCTTTACGCGTTTCGTTCAAAGAAGTTTTTATAAAGTTAGTTACTGTAACTCCAGGAATTTCGACAGGATACTGAAAGGATAAGAATATGCCCTTGTGAGCCCTTTCTTCTACAGAAAGTTCATCAATATTTTGGCCTTCTAGTTTGATTTCTCCTTTTTCAACTTCGTATTCTTCTTTTCCCGCTATTACTGAGGCTAAGGTGCTCTTACCAGAACCGTTTGGTCCCATTATAGCATGTACTTCTCCAGCTTTAATGTCTAGATTTATTCCTTTAAGAATTGATTTTTCATCAATGTGTGCATGTAAATTAGTTATTTTTAACATAATTATTTTGTACCTAATTTTAGTGTGTTATTTGTCTCTTTTGAAGCTGTAACGCTAATGATTTCGATAATATCTATTTTCTTTTCCCATAAGATAACGGAGTCTTTTTTTGTAGAAATAACCCCTTTGACCTCCACATTGATTACATCGCTTTCATTTGTTTTATAATTTTTTGCCAGAGTATTAAGCTCTCTCGCTTTTTCGTTCATAAACACTCCATAAATCTCGTTAGTATTTTGTAAAACTGCTGCATCTTCAAAGAAAATATAACTACCCTTAATAGTTGAAACCTCATCAACATTTGAGTTCTTACAACCTAAAAAAATAATTAAGGCAAGTAATATTTTTCTTTTCATTTTTAAAATTTTTTTATCCCACAGAACCTTCTAAACTGATTTCTAAAAGTTTCTGTGCTTCTACAGCAAATTCCATAGGCAACTTATTTAATACATCTTTACTGAACCCATTGACAATTAAAGCAATTGCTTTTTCAGTTTCGATTCCACGTTGATTACAATAAAATATTTGATCTTCACCAATTTTGCTGGTCGTAGCTTCGTGCTCAATCTGTGCAGTCTTATTTTTAGCTTCGATGTACGGAAAAGTATGAGCACCACAATCATTTCCCATTAATAAACTATCACACTGAGAAAAATTTCTAGCATTATCAGCTCTTGAGCTTATTTGCACCAAACCTCTATAGCTATTTTGTGATTTGCCAGCTGATATGCCTTTACTGATAATTGTTGATTTGGTATTTTTGCCTAAGTGAACCATTTTTGTTCCCGTATCCGCTTGTTGAAAGTTATTTGTAACTGCAATAGAGTAAAATTCTCCGACGGAATTATCTCCCTTTAAAATACACGATGGATATTTCCATGTTACAGCACTTCCTGTTTCGACTTGTGTCCAAGAAATTTTAGCATTTTTTTCACAAAGGCCTCTTTTAGTAACAAAATTATAAACCCCACCTTTACCATTTTTATCACCAGGGTACCAGTTTTGAACAGTTGAGTATTTGATTTCAGCATTTTCTTGAGCAATAAGCTCAACAACTGCCGCATGCAGTTGGTTTTCATCTCTACTAGGAGCTGTACAGCCCTCAAGATAGCTAACGTAACTGCCTTCATCTGCAATTAATAAAGTACGTTCGAATTGGCCAGTACCTGCTTGGTTTATTCTAAAATATGTAGAAAGTTCCATTGGACATCTTACCCCTTTTGGAATATAACAAAAACTGCCATCACTAAACACCGCGCTGTTGAGAGCTGAGTAGTAGTTATCCGTTGTAGGAACAACTGTTCCTATATATTTTTTAACGAGTTCAGGATGTTCTTTGATAGCTTCCGATATACTCATAAAAATAATACCTTTTTCGCTTAACGTTTTTTTAAAAGTCGTTGCAACTGACACAGAGTCAACAACGATGTCCATTGCAACGTTGTTCATCTTTTTTTGTTCATCGATTGAAATTCCCAGCTTTTTATACATCGCCAACAAATCAGGGTCAACGTCATCAAGTGTTTTGTTTGGATCAGCCGTTTTGGGAGCGGAATAATAAGCAATGGATTGAAAATCAGGTTTTTTATACTTTACATTTGCCCAGTTTGGTTCATCCATTTCCTTCCAAATTCTAAAGGCCTCCAATCTCCACTCAGTCATCCAATCAGGCTCTTCTTTTTTCTTTGAAATTGCTTTTACAATTGATTCGTTTAGCCCTACTGGAAACGTTTCAGAGTCTAGTTCTGTATAAAAACCGTATTCGTACTCCTTTGTTTTTAATTCTTCTCTTAAATCGTCTTCTGTATATTTATTCATAGCGATTAGAAATTTTATTATAAGGAAAAAGATTCTCCGCACCCACATGTGCGATTTGCATTGGGGTTCTTGAAAACAAATCCTGCTCCGTTGAGACCTCCTGAATATTCAAGGGTTGTTCCAACTAAGTAAAGAAAACTTTTAGCATCGACAATTATTTTTACTCCGTTATTTTCAAAAAGTTTGTCGCTCTCAATTTGAGAGTTATCAAACTTAAGATCATAAGAAAGGCCAGAACAGCCCCCACTTTTTACACCAACCCTGACATAGTCTTTTGCTGGATTAAAGCCATCTTCTTGCATTAATTCCAATACTTTAGTTTTTGCTGCTTCTGAAACTTTTATCATAATGTTTATAGCCTCCAATTAAATAGTCTACAAATATACAACATAGAGAGTGGATTTCCATATATCCTAACATTATATTAAGACAATACAGAACAGAATTGCCTAGGGGTTTATGAAGTTTGGATTATTTATAAAATTCTCGTCAGTTAGTGTTAGCAGAAAAGCTTTGAGATTAGCTTTTTCATTAGGACTTAATTGCACCCCTCCTTGATTCACTTTTTTCATCAAGGGATCTATTGTGGATGAGTTTACAAGACCCTCGCTGTAATGGTTAATAACTTCATCAATAGTTAAAAATCTACCGTCATGCATGTATGGTGCTGTAAATATTAAATTTCGTAATGATGGCGATTTAAATTTACCATCATCTGATGGATCTCCACTAATACCGCCAAGACCAAGATCTGTAATGTTAGAATCTAGGCCGTTGTTATGAAACTTATTATCAGTCCATAGAGGATTATTATCACTTCCGTGACAATGAAAGCAATCGCCTTTTGATTCATCCATAAAAATATTAAATCCTTCAATTTCCTGTGCAGTTAAGTTTCCAACTCCCATTAAATAAGAGTCAAATCTTGAGTTTGAAGAGATGAGAGTTCTTTCAAACTGAGAAATTGCTTTTGAAACTAAAACAGAATCAATTA
>JAQWYU010000157.1 GCA_029253805.1 Flavobacteriaceae bacterium
GGAATTGCTGAGAGTCAAATAAACTTGATTGATACAGGAGATCCATTTTTCGCAAATGCTATTAATGAAACTACTCCAAATATTGGTGCTGGTGTTTATTTTTATAAACCAAATAAATATTATGTATCAGTATCAATGCCTAACATACTAAATGGTGTGCATCTAGACGCAAATGGAAGGAATATTGGCTCAGAGTCAGAGCACTTATTTGCTGCTGCAGGATATGTGATCAATCTTTCCGAAAACTTTAAACTTAAGCCACATGCACTTTTAAAGTATGCAATGGATGCGCCTATCAGTTATGATATAAATGCAAATGTATTTATGTATGACCTAGTTGAAGTTGGTGTTGGATATCGTCTGGAGGATTCTTTTAGTGGTATGATCAATTTTCAAGTATATGATAACTTGAGAATTGGTTATGCATATGATGCTATTCGTTCAGATTTGGATATTGTGACCAATTCCTCTCATGAAATATTTATTAATTTTGATCTTAACTTCTCGAAAAAAGTTTCAAGATCTCCACGTTATTTCTAATCTAAGTTAAGTTATTACATTATGAAAAATATTATATCAATTTTTATTATCGCGTTATTAAGTAGTTTCTATTTAACTGCTCAAAATAACAAAACAAAGAGAGCAGATAAGCATTTCAATAAGTTTGAATTTTTTGAAGCTGCTGCTGATTATGAAAAATTAGTAGAAGGTGGTATGGCAGATGTTTATATCTACAGCCAGTTAGCCGAATGCTATTACAATATATACGACTTCGAAAAAGCTAAAAAATGGTATGCGAAGGCATTAGAAACCTCTTCAGACCCTGAAATGATTTTCAAATACTCACTAATGCTCAAGGCAGGTGGTGAATACGACGAAGCTAATAAACAACTAGCTAAGTTTGCTTCAATGCGACCGGCGGATCAAAGATCTATAACTTACAAAAATAACCCGGACTATTTAGACCGAATTTTAGGCAATGAGAAAAAATTTAATGTCCAAAGACTAAAAGAACCTATAAACTCTAAAACATCGGATTTTGGTGGAACCCTTAAAAATGGAAAACTATACATTACTTCAGCTAGAAATGATAAGAAAAGATCAAAATCATATGGATGGACAACAGAACCTTTTTTAGATATTTATACCGCTGATTTAAATGATAATGGTGAATTTTCAGAGCCAAGTATTATAAAAGAAAACATTAATACAAAATACCATGAGGGTACTGTGAGTTTTTCGCCTGACGGAAATACAATGTATTTTTCACGTGAAAGTTTTTATGATAAAATCTATGAAAAAGACCCTTCTACAAAATATAAAATAAGTGTTATACATCTTTATAAATCCATTAACCAAGAAGGTCAGTGGTCAGAAGCAGAGCCATTATCTCTAAATGGCGAAAACTATTCAGTAAAAAACCCATCAGTTAGTTCTGATGGTACAACTTTATATTTTGCATCTGATAAGGTGGGAGGATATGGTAACTTTGATATTTATAGTGCTCCTATTGACGAAAATGGATCCGTTGGTGAGGCAACAAATATGGGGCAAAAAATAAATACTGAAGCTCAAGAGATGTTTCCATTTATTAGTTCTAACAACACTCTTTACTTTTCATCAAATGGACATCCAGGTCTTGGTGGATTAGATGTGTTTTTTGCTAAAGTTGTTGACGGAAAAGTTGGGCCTGTAAGAAATATTGGAGCAGGTGTTAATGAATATGCTGATGATTTTGCTTTTAGTATTAATGAAGAAACTGAAGAAGGATTTGTATCCTCAAATAGATTATCAGATGGAAAAGAGACGAAAGATGATGACATCTATTCCATCAAAAAACTTGAGCCAATTTGTGATGTACTGATGACGGTGACAGTGAGGGATAGTAAAACAGGATTGATATTAAAAGATGCAACTGTTAGTATTCAAGATAATGAAGGGAATATTTTCGGAACTAAAATCTCAAATGATAAAGGAATTGTGGAATACATTATTGAATGTGATACTGATACTAAACTTGTGGGCTCAAAAATAAATTATGAAAGTGGATCCACTTTTGTTAACGGAACTAGTGAAGAAGAAGTTTTTGCTGATCTATTTCTAACTCCAATTGAGGAAATTATATTAGCAAATAAAGTTATCTTAAATCCTATTTACTTTGACTTTGACAAATCAAACATCACTGCAAAAGCAGCATTCGAGTTAGATAACTTAGTTCAATTAATGAATAAATACAAATCAATTGTAATAAGCGCAGAATCTCATACCGACTCTCGTGGTTCCAATTCATACAACTTATCTCTTTCTGAAAGGCGTGCAAAATCAACCGCTCAATACGTGATTTCTAAAGGAATTGATGCCTCTCGAATAACAGGTATTGGTAAAGGAGAAACAACGCCAAATGCTGACTGTAAAGGAAGATGTAACGAAGAAGAGCACCAACTAAATAGACGCTCTGAGTTCATAATCCTTTCTGGTAACCCAAATGATAATTGATAAGTGAAAAACTTAAATTAAAAAAGCCTTAGTTAATTACTAAGGCTTTTTTAATTTAAAGAACTTCTAACATAATTAATGACAACCCTAAAAGGCCTAAAGGAAGAGAAATGAGAATAAACAAAGAGTACTCAAGGTCCTTTTTGTTGGATAATTTTGCATTGAGGATACGCCGCTTTCGACCACTATAATTTAGCCAGTTCTTAAAGTGAATGAAAAGTGCTAATATTATAAAAAGTAACCAGCCATTAGTTCCGTTCGTAATGACAACCTTCATTTGATCCAAGAACTTAATAAAAAATATTCCAAGTAATAATGTAATTGCTATTTCTACAATAGAAACATAAAAGAGCGCTATAGTATTAGCCTTTTGCCTGAAACGAGCTTTGAAACGATTGAATGTTGTAAGATATAGTCGATTAAAATAATTCATATACAAAAATAGTATAAAAAACTTTTGATGATATTATAGGAATAAAAAAACTATATGAGTGAAACTATGATATAATTGTTATTATAAATTCTTTATTTTTGTAAAACTAAGAATCTGCCATATTAAATTACGACTATGAAACATAAAATTATCTCAACTACG
>JAQWYU010000158.1 GCA_029253805.1 Flavobacteriaceae bacterium
TGGATATAAAAATTCAATTTATTGGAATATAGCCCATACGGTAGTAACTCAACAACTGTTAACCTATGGATTGAGTAATGAACCTCTTTTAATTGATGCTGAATTGGTGAATTGTTATATAAAAGGAACAGTCACTTCCAGTAAAGCTACTAAAAATGATTTAGAAATAATGAAGAGCCTACTTTTTTCAACAATTGAAAAAACTAAGATAAATTATGAAAAAGGAAATTTCAAAAACTTCACTCCTTACACGACTTCTTTAAGAATAACTCTTTCTTCAATTGAGGAAGCGATTAGTTTTAATGCATTTCACGAGGGAATCCACCTAGGATATATATTATCAATGAAGAATTGTTTATTGGTAGAAGAGTGAAAAACTATTACAGCTTCATTTTTTTCATGTAATTACGTTATTAATTAAATTATTCGCATTAAAATACATAATTATTAATTTATTACTTAATTCTACACTTTTAATTATCAAATATAAAATAATAGTGCATTATTTTTAAAGATATTATATATTTGTTCTTATAGATATTCAACATCCTTAAGACATTAATATGGAAGATAAAATTAAAAATTTTTTAGATCTAGTTAAAGAAAGAAATGGCCATGAAGCTGAATTTATTCAGGCAGTAGAAGAAGTCGCTGAAACAGTCATCCCTTATATCGTACAGCATGATATTTATCACGGAAAAAATATTTTATTAAGGATGGTTGAACCAGAGAGGGTAATCACCTTTCGTGTAAATTGGGTAGACGATACCGGTGAAATTCAAGTAAATCGAGGTTATCGTGTTCAAATGAACTCTGCAATTGGCCCATACAAAGGGGGGCTCAGATTCCATCCAACTGTTACCATGAGTATCTTGAAATTTTTAGCATTCGAGCAAGTATTCAAGAATAGTTTAACAACCCTTCCAATGGGTGGTGGCAAAGGAGGTAGTGATTTTGATCCCAAAGGCAAAAGTGATAACGAAATTATGAGATTTTGCCACGCATTTATGAGTGAACTATTTCGACACATAGGCCCTAACACTGATATTCCTGCTGGAGATATTGGAGTTGGAGGTCGCGAAATAGGATTCCTTTTTGGAATGTATAAAAAACTAAGAAACGAATTTACAGGAGTACTTACAGGAAAGGGAATGACCTGGGGAGGTTCGCTCATTCGCCCAGAAGCTACGGGATATGGAACCGTGTACTTTGCGGATAAAATGTTGCAAACAAAAGGGGATAGTTTCAAAGGTAAAACAGTTGCAATTTCCGGATCTGGAAATGTGGCACAATACGCCGCAGAAAAAACAATTCATTTAGGAGGAAAAGTAATTACGTTATCAGATTCTTCAGGCTTTATCTTAGACGAAGCAGGTATTGATCAAGAAAAACTGGCATTTATAATGACACTCAAAAATGTCAAAAGAGCGCGTATAAGCGAGTACGTTAAGACCTACCCAACTGCAAAATTTAGAGCAAATAAAACCCCTTGGGAAGTTAAATGTGATATAGCGTTGCCTTGTGCAACTCAAAATGAATTAAATGAAGCTGACGCTGAAATGCTATTGAAAAATGGGTGTATTTGTGTGAGTGAAGGGGCTAATATGCCTTCTACAAAAGAAGCAATTGCCAAATTTCATGAGGCAAAAATTTTATTTGCTCCAGGAAAAGCATCCAATGCTGGGGGTGTCGCTACTTCTGGACTAGAGATGACACAAAATTCTTTACGCTACAACTGGACTAGAGCGGAAGTCGATGAAAAGCTAAAAGAGATCATGTCTAATATTCATGATGCGTGTATTGAATATGGAAAAGACGAAAAAACGGGGTACATCGATTATGTTAAAGGCGCCAACATTGCAGGCTTTGTCAAAGTAGCCGATGCAATGCTCGCACAAGGCGTGGTGTAATAACTACCAATCCTACTTTGAAAAAGCTTTCATTTATTTGAAAGCTTTTTTGTTTATGTACAATAATGAGTTCATTTCTCGTTTGTAATAAATATATTTGAGTTTAATTTACAAATCTTGAAGACACACTTTTTTATAATTGCCTTTTTTCTTGCTTTTAGCCCATTATCTTGGAGTCAAGACAACGATTCTTTTTGGGTTGGGCATTTTTCGTACTTAGACATAAAAGAGGCCGTTGATGGAGGTTCTAAATTTTACGCCGCCTCTGAAAATGCAATTTTTTCTTATGACCCACTTACAAATGAACTCAGTACTATTACAACCGTCAATGGATTATCAGGGGAATTAATTTCAACACTTCACTACAGTAATCAATATGAGCTTCTGTTAATAGGTTACAAAAACGGGTTAATTGAGGTTTATAACGAAATCAACCAAGAATTACTTAAGGTTATAGATATTGTTGCTAAAACAACAATCCCATCGTCCCAAAAACAAATCAATCATTTTAATGAGAACGGAGAGGATGTGTATATTGCAACAGACTATGGGATTTCAGTTTATAATCTAAACAATTTAGAGTTTGGAGACACGTATTATATTGGAACCAATGGAAGCCAAATAAAAATCAACCAAACAGCTATTTTTAACAATGAA
>JAQWYU010000159.1 GCA_029253805.1 Flavobacteriaceae bacterium
CAAATACAGTAAGTAAAAAGCTCCTATTAGTTTTAATAAAAATAGCAACTTTGGGCTAGACTGAATGAATGATGATAATCCAAAAGCTACAATAGAGGTATGAATAATACAACCAAGAATCAACCCAACAACAATAGCCATTCCTTTACGTTTGCCATGCGAGATAGTTTGCACAAGTACAAATATATTATCTGGACCTGGAGAGAACGCCAGAGTTGCAGTGGCAAAAATAAATGAAACTAATATTTGAGTATTCAAAATCAATTTACACGTTTAACGAGGACTTCAATACCGCTTTGTTAATTCGCTTTACAAGAGCGGGTCCTTCGTATATAAACCCTGTATAAATCTGTACTAAATCTGCACCAGCACTTAGTTTATCTAGGGCGTCTTTTTCAGAGTGAATTCCCCCTACTCCAATAATTGAAAATTCATTTTGACTATTTTCAGATAAATACTTTATGACTTGAGTACTTTTAGTTGTGATTGGCTGACCGCTAACTCCTCCATTCCCAATGGATTTTAAAGTCGTGGCATCTGCTTTCAAATTTTCTCTAGACACAGAAGTGTTAGAAGCAATAACCCCATCAATCTTAGTAGTCTTAACGAGAGATATGATTTCATCTAGCTGAGTATTATTTAAATCTGGGGATATTTTAAGCAAAATAGGCTTTGATACTTCAAAAGTAGTGTTTAAGGATTGTACCGCATGTATTAATTCTTCTAAATAATTTTTATCATTTAATTTTGCATGACTACCTACATTGGGACAACTTACATTTAAGACAAAATAATCTACATAAGGGTGTAGAGCGCTAAAACACTCTAAATAATCGTTTGTATATTCATCTGGAGTAGTTTGAGTGTTTTTACCAATATTTCCTCCAATTATTATCTTTTTTTTATTTTTTTTTAACTGTGTAATTACTCCTTCAAGACCAGCATTATTAAAACCCATTCTGTTGATGATTCCTTTATCGTCTTGCAATCTAAATAATCGTTTTTTTGGATTGCCGGCCTGGGCTTTAGGTGTGACCGTACCTATTTCAATAAACCCAAAACCAAAATTTGCAAGTTCATTGTACAGTACAGCGATCTTATCAAATCCTGCTGCTAAGCCTACAGGATTTCTAAAACGTAATCCGAACAATTCACGCTCCAAACTAGGGTGGTTAACTTGAAAAATAGAACGAATTAAAACTGAAATAAAAGGGATTTTAGAAACTATTTTAATTAAGTCAAAAGTGAAATAATGAACAGCTTCGGGATCAAATTTGAAAAGAATTTTACGAATAATCGATTTATACATCGCGTATATTTTGATTACAAAAATACACTAAATAGCAACACCAAAAAAGAAACACTAGACAAGTCTTGCCACTTTAAATGGGGTTAATTATTTTTGGGCAAACAAATAATCAAATGTTAAACAAAAAACACATTCTAAATCGTTTTATTAGTTATATTAAAATAGATACAGAAAGCGATCCAAAATCCACATCAACTCCAAGCACATTAAAGCAATGGGAACTCGCCAATAAACTGACAGAAGAATTAAAAGAAATTGGTATGCAGGACGTCACTATAGATAAAAATGCATACATCATGGCCACTCTACCTTCAAATGTACCGCATAAAGTCCCAGCGATTGGATTTGTATCTCACTTTGATACCTCTCCAGATTTTACAGCTGCAAATGTAAATCCGCAAATAATAGAAAATTATGATGGAACATCAATCGTATTAAATAAAAAAGAAAATATTATTTTATCACCTGATTATTTTGAAGATTTGTTGTTATACAAAGGTCAAACTTTAATTACTACAGATGGCACTACTCTTTTGGGGGCTGACGATAAAGCAGGGGTTTGTGAAATTATGAGTGCTATGGAGTATCTTATACAGCATCCAGAAATTAAACATGGCCCTATAAAAGTTGGATTTACTCCTGACGAAGAAATTGGTCGTGGAGCACATAAATTTGATGTTAAAAAATTCGGAGCCGATTGGGCATATACAATGGATGGTAGTCAGATTGGAGAATTAGAGTATGAAAATTTTAATGCTGCTGCTGCACTCATCAAAGTAAATGGTAAAATTGTGCACCCTGGCTATGCGAAGGGGAAAATGATTAACTCCATGTATTATGCTTATCAATTTATTGAAGCTCTACCCAAAAATGAAACTCCTGAACAAACAGAAGGCTATGAAGGCTTTTATCACCTACACAGTATGTTAGGAAAAGTCGAGAATACTGAACTGAGTTATATCGTTAGAGACCACAATCGAACTAAATTTGAAGCTCGAAAGCAATACCTTGTAGATTTAGTGAAATCGTTAAATAAACAAATTGGTGATAAAATATATGAAATTGAAATCAAGGACCAATACTATAACATGAAAGAAAAGGTGGTGCCTGTGATGCACATTGTTGATATTGCAGAAGAAGCAATGAG
>JAQWYU010000160.1 GCA_029253805.1 Flavobacteriaceae bacterium
ATTTGATGGTAAGCAATGAAAACCATTTCGTCAGGAAGGTTCGTACGCTGAATCTGTAGTCCTAACAGGGCATCTGTATGAATATAATCCCAATAGGTTATGGAATTACTGTGTAATAACCCCTTGAGATGTACATCACTATCTTGGTTAATAGACTTATACTTAGCATCTATTTCCTTTAGTAATTTTTCAGTTGCAGATTTATCTTTCATTTTTTAAAATTGAATTTGAAAAGGGTGCTTGAGTCCTTTTAAGGCGACTAGTTCCGCTCTTAAGGAGCCCACATCGAGGTTTGCACTAATCTTAACTGGAACTTTATTTGCATCTGCTGTAACCCACAGCGTTAAACTTTCTTCGTCTTTAAAAACACGCCCTGCCATTACATAAGGTCTAAACTTTATACATTTAATTTTTCCAAAGCTTGTTTTAATTGTCTCATGGCCTAAAAACTTTAATTTAAATGGAAAAGTTTCGCCATCAAAAAAAATATTTAATCTAACAATATCACCTTTTTTTAATGATTCTGTTTCGTAGTTGTTTCTAAGAAAATAATAGGAAGATACAAGGTCCTGGATGTCATTTCTAACGTTAACTGAAGATTTTGATTGCTCTTTGATATCATTTATATATGCCTTATTATGTTTACGATCGAAATTAATAATTCTATTTTTAGTATAGCCGCCTTCATAAGTATTTCTAACAAATTTATAAGGCAGTCCCGTTTGCATATCAAAATGACTTTCATAATGGTCTTTAACTTTAAAGAACAAGTTTAAAGGTCCAGTAGTCCATCCTTTTGCAACTACCTTGTAAACAGGCGATTTTTTATAGACATCTTCAAAAACTTCAAGAGTGGCATTGCCGCCCTTTAACCAACCGCTATAGCTAAGTTTGTATTTCAACCACTCGCCAGCTTGAAATGAAGATTTCTCTTGCGCTTTTAAAAGCTGAATACAAAATAAAAACAATATAATTATTCTAAATTTTTTCATCTTAAGTTAAAACTGTATTACTTTAACAATATTTACAAATTTGCAATTATTTTTTGAGACAATAAAATGAATATTAAATTTGAATTTATAAATACATCTCAAAAAATAAAATTTTTTCTTTACAACTAGAACCAGTAACCAAAATTTATAAGAAATGCAGAGTAACTTGTGTCTGGGCTCCAATTATATTTTATTTCTATAGGACCAAAGACAGTTTCAAGTCCGTATCCGAAAGAGTATCCACTGTAATTTAGAACCTCCATCCATTCACTCTCTAAAAAAATATTATCTCCAATATTAGCAAAGTTTACAGATGCGTTAATATGATGATTATTTAATAACTCGTAATCAATAGTAGCATATGTTTTTGTAAAGCTGTCACCAGAAAGTGAGAAGTAATCATATCCAAAAAATGAAAAATAATTATTTATATTATTATATGCGTATCCCCCTAAACCAAAATCAAGGGATTTTGTTCTTGTATTTCCTATTTTAACTCCACTCTGAACTCCAAAAACAAGTGAACAATCTTCAAAAACACTAAATGCCTTTGCAATATTTAATTTTAAATATGAAAACTGAGAATTATCTGTATTCATACCTGAAGATGAAATAAAAAGTTGAGAATTTCCCTCAATAAATATTCCGGTTTTAGGATAAAACTTATCATCAAAGGTGTCAAGCTTAATTGCTCCAAACATACTAAAGAAGTTGCTATCCTCAAAAACGTATGAATCAGTGTTACCATTTAATGAATTAAAAAAATTATCATTAGATGATATCTTAAGATGTTTGAGTTCCACTCCTACTTTTATGGATAAATCCTTTTGGATTAAAGTCTCTACAAAAAATTGATTTGTTAAGTCTGATATCGATACGTCGACCTTTCCTGAATTTATAAAGTCGCTACTGTTAAAAAAAGCTGGATTTATATTGTCTTTAATTAAATTATAATTGGAGTTAACTCCAATACTCCAGTAAAAGCCTTTGTCTATATAGTAATCAAAGTTATATCTTGGAGAATCTCCAAATATAAAGTCTGCCGAAACTACATCGTTTTTTAATAAAAGTTGCTTTTTTGTTAAATTTAGTAATGCAGCACTATTATAGAGCTGATCGTAATGCAATCCAAATTTGATAAAAGCTGTATTTTTAGCCTCGACTAACTGGGCATTAAAATCATAGCTATCCCCGATTGGAGAAAATTTATACAAAAAACTGTCAAAATTATTTGTAGCAACTAAATTGTTGACACCCTTCCCTTCCCTACATCATCATAGCTTATGGTTTCCCCGTTTCTAAATCTAAGTTTGCCCCTAACATAAGAAGACGTGTATTTTCCAAGTCCGGACACTCTTATTTTTTTTATGCTGATTTCATCATAATTAGGAAACACCAAGGGTTTTTTCTTAAATACTTGTGCATTTGCAATAAAACTTAATTTATCTAAGAACTTTAAAGCTTCATTTTTGCCTTTTTCAATGATTTGTTCACTTTCGTCAAATGAAATTATTGAGAAATCCGTAACATCCGGTTTAATATAAATATCTGATAATTTTGACTTTTCCTTTAAGTCTTCTAGAGCTCTAAAATTATTAATTTGAAGAATAATATTGGAAGCGGAGTTGAGATCTTCGTCCTGAAAAAGATCATCTTGAACATCAACTCCAATTAAATAATCCAAGTTTTTTGTCAATAACCCTTCAATTGGAAAGTTATTTGTGATGCCCCCATCCATCAATA
>JAQWYU010000161.1 GCA_029253805.1 Flavobacteriaceae bacterium
TGCAGGCTTTCCTGTTTATAAAGGAAAGGGTGCTCGTTTACAACGCGCACTAATTAACTATTTTCTTGATAAAAATATAGCTGCAGGCTACAATGAAATCCAAGTACCTCATTTAGTAAACGAAGCCTCCGGTTTTGGAACAGGTAATTTACCGGATAAAGAAGGGCAAATGTACCATGTGGGGGAAGATGATCTATATTTAATTCCTACGGCTGAAGTACCTGCAACTAATATTTTTAGAGACGTATTATTACAAGAAAGTGAACTTCCAAAAACTCTAACGGCCTATACGCCCTGTTTTCGTCGAGAAGCAGGAAGTTATGGAGCTCATGTTCGTGGCCTTAATCGACTACATCAGTTTGATAAAGTAGAGATATTAAGAGTAGAACGTCCATCTAATTCTTACACTGCTTTAAATGCCATGGTAGAACATATAAAATCAATCCTAGAAGAATTAAAATTGCCCTATCGAATTTTGAAGCTTTGTGCGGGAGATTTAGGGTTTACTTCGGCATTGACTTATGATTTTGAAGTATTTTCAACTGCTCAAGATCGCTGGTTAGAAATCTCCTCGGTCTCTAATTTTGAAACTTATCAAGCAAATCGACTCAAGCTGCGCTTTAAAAATGCACATGGTAAGTCTGAATTAGTACATACCCTGAACGGAAGTTCACTAGCACTGCCGCGTGTATTAGCAGGAATTTTAGAAAACTATCAAACCGATAATGGAATTAAAGTTCCTGAAGTTTTGATTCCATACACTGGATTTTCAGTTATCAGCTAGCCAGAGGCACTTTATGATTTTTGTAAAGAAATACAATTATCAATAGTTTATTTTCCAAAGTTTATAAAATAGTTAATGAAATCAGTAGTTTATTTTTTTTTAAGTATTTCCTGTCTATTATCTATGGCTCAAGAAGACCTGATTTTAGCAAAAGACTACTATCAGAACGGTAAATTTAAAAAGGCATTATTGCTATATAAAAAACTACAAACAGTTTCTAGTTCCAATTCTGATTATAATCTCAAGATTATTGAATGTCATCAACAACTAAATCAGTTTAATTCTGCGCAGGATCATATTGAAAGTCAAGTGCTTAGTTCTAAGCATCCACAATATCTGGTTGAATTAGGCTATAATTACCAGCTTCAAAATAAACCAGAGCAAGCATTATTGAACTATAATCAAGCATTATTACTAACTGAACAGAAGCCCCAATATGTGTATGGTGTTGCTAAACGCTTTGAAGCTCATTCTTTATTAGATCAAGCGATCGAAGTCTATGAAATAGGTCTTCTTCGATCTTCTAATCCAAACTATTACTATCAGTTAGCAGGATTATATGCCGCAAAACAAAATATAGAAAAAATGATGGAGCGGTATATGGATTATGTTAAAACTAATCCGCCTTATATGAATCAAGTTATGAGATTACTAGCGGATTATATCTCCGAAGACGCAAACCAGCCATACAATCAGTTATTCAAAAAAGTTTTGCTCAAAAAGTTGCAAGCTAACCCGGATCCTCTGTGGAACCAATGGTTAAGTTGGCTTTATATCCAGCAAAAACAGTTTTCAAAAGCCTTTGTTCAAGAAAAAGCAGTTTATAGGCGGAACTCTGAATCATTACAAGGGCTTATTAACCTTGCTGTTTTAGCAAATGAACAAAAAGCTTACAAAACAGCTCTTAATATTTTTGAGTATATAATTCAGAACTCAACAGACCAACGAACCCTTATTTATGCCAATTGCAAATTTTTAGAAATTCAGCTTGATATATCAACAGATTCAAAAAGTTATCAAGATATAAAAGCATCTTATATCATGTTGCTAGATCGATACCAGCTTGGACAACACAGTATAGAACTTCAATTATCTTATGTGCATTTTTTGGCTCACTATGACAATAATGTTCAGGATGCAACTACATTTTTAAAAACCGCACTAAAAGAAAATTTATCAAAATTAACAGCTGCTAAATTGAAGATGAAGCTGGCCGATTTATTTGTGGTTCAAAACAAATTTAATCAAGCGTTGGTATACTATACACAAATTCAGATGGCTGTTAAAAATAGTGCTTTAGCTCAACAAGCGCGTTTTAAAGTTGCTAAAACTAGTTTCTATAAAGGAGATTTTGATTGGGCTGAAACACAATTAAAAGTACTTAAGTCTTCCGCTTCTCAACTAACAGCCAATGATGCTTTAGAACTACAGCTGTTAATTACAGACCATACTGGGATTGATTCACTAAACTCTGCATTAAAGCAATATGCTAAAGCTGATTTATTATCTCTACAGAACAAACCAAAAGAAGCTATTAAGTTGTTAGATTCAGTTCTTAAAGACTATAAATCAGACCCAATTATTGATCAAGTTTTATTGTTTCAAGCTCATCTTTACGAGTCTCAAAAACAATATATGAATGCAGCTTCTAATTATTTAAAAATTATAAAAGATTATAAAGAAGAAATTCTAGTAGATGATGCCTATTTTTTTCTGGCAGAATTATACCGAACTCATTTAAAGGATTTAGAAAAAGCACAGTTAAATTATGAATCTATTATCTTTAACCATGAAGACAGTATTCATTTTGTAGAGGCTCGCTATCAGTACCGTTTATTAAGAGGCGATCTAATTAATTAATCACAACATGTTTGCCAATGATAATTTACAACGTAACTACTAATATTGATGATAGCATCCATGAAAAATGGCTAGACTGGATTAAGCAACATATTCCAAAAGTACTTTCCACAGGCTTATTTTTAAAGGCAACATTTACTAAAGTTTTAGTAGAGGATTCTTTGGGCGGATTGACATACTCAGTTCAATATTTAGCTTCTTCAAAAGATGCTTTAGATTCTTTTTATGAAGATTATGCTTCAGAATTTCGATCCGAAGAAGCTAGTCTTTTTGGTGATAAGATACTTGCTTTCATGACTGAATTGGAATTGATACACGAATATATTGAAACACCAAGGTAGATGTATGTAAAAGCAAAAAAATTCTTAGGACAACATTTTCTTAATAACGAATCTATCGCCGAAAAAATTGTAGATACCTTAAGTTTAAAGGGCTACAATCAAGTACTTGAAATTGGACCTGGAATGGGTGTGCTAACTAAGTATATCATAAAAAAATCTATCATTACATATGTAATTGAGATTGATCCAGAATCTGTAGAATACTTAAGGGCAAACTTCCTTAGCTTAGCTCCTAGAATTATAAAAAAAGATGTTCTAAAGTATGATTTTAGTGAGGTATTTGGAAGCGATTCTTTTGCAATAATTGGAAATTTTCCTTACAACATATCCACTCAAATTGTATTTAAAACTCTAGAAAATAGGCATCAAATACCTGAATTCTCTGGAATGTTTCAAATGGAAGTGGCCCAGCGAATTTGCCAAAAAGAAGGTAGTAAAGTGTATGGAATTTTATCTGTATTAGTTCAAGCCTTTTATGAGGCAGAGTATTTATTTACAGTTCCACCTTCCGTATTTACTCCACCCCCAAAGGTTGAGTCTGGGGTTTTAAGATTGACCCGGAAAGTTGATTATTCATTGCCATGTGACGAAAAATTATTTTTTAAAGTTGTAAAATCTGCATTTCAACAACGCCGTAAGACACTGCGAAATAGTTTAAAAACCTATAATTTGTCGGATAATTTAAAAGCAAATACTATCTTTGACAAACGCCCAGAACAACTTAGTGTTGAAGCATTTATCGAACTCACAACAGTAATAGAAACTGATCATTAATTCGTTTTATTTTGGAAGAAACTAAGGAACACATCCCTTTTGAGATCAACGAGTCCCTAATTGAAGGGCTTAGAGGAATGATCGACTGCAAAGACAATAAAGCTGTCTTAGCCCTATTAAATGAGGTGCACTACGCTGATATTGCTGAAATATTAGACGATCTAAACTTAGACCAAGCCACTTACGTTATCAAGCTTTTAGACAGCGAAACAACTGCTGATATTTTGGCGGAACTTGAAGATGACGTTCGTGAAAAAGTATTACAAAACTTATCGATTAAGGAAATTGTCGAAGAAGTTCAAGAGCTTGACTCTGATGATGCAGCAGATTTATTAGCAGATTTATCCCCGGAGCGTAAGCGAAAAGTTATCGCTCAAATGGACGATAAAGAGCTTGTTGCTGGTGTTAAAGAGCTTTTGACCTACAATGAGGATACTGCTGGTGGACTTATGGCTAAAGAGTTGGTTAAAGTTTACGAAACATGGACAGTAGCAGGTTGCTTGAGAAAAATTCGTACTCAAGCTAAAAACGTAAAACGAGTACATTCTATATATGTTGTAAATAAAGAAGATAAGTTAATTGGAAGACTATCACTAAAAGACTTACTGATTGCCAATAATGAAATTAAAATTAAAGATATCTACATTCCCAAAGTAGATTCAGTTCAAGTGGATGAAGACGCTGAAGAAGTTGCTAAATTAATGGCAAAATATGATTTAGAGGCAATCCCAGTTATTAATGAAGAAAAAGTGCTTCTGGGTCGTATAACTATCGATGATATTGTAGATGTTATTATTGAAGAGGCTGAAAAGGATTATCAGCTAGC
>JAQWYU010000162.1 GCA_029253805.1 Flavobacteriaceae bacterium
AACTTTAATTGGGATAATTTATTAAAAACAATTAACCAAAAAACTATAAAGTTTAAAGACATCTCTAAATTTCCTGAAGTTAGACGTGACCTTTCATTATTAATTGATGAAAATATAACCTTTGAAGATTTGTACAAAGTAGCAAAAAAATCAGAAAATAAATATTTAAAAGATATTAATTTATTTGATGTTTACACTGGAGATAAATTATCAAAAGGGAAAAAAAGTTATGCCATAAGTTTCATACTTCAAGATAAAAAGCAAACACTTAAAGACTCTCAAATTGATAAAATAATGTCTAAAATCCAAAAACGTTATGAATCAGAGCTTGGTGCAGTATTACGATAACTAAACCTCTTTGGCAGCTAAGTAACGTTCCGCATCTAATGCAGCCATGCACCCGGTGCCCGCTGCAGTAATCGCTTGTCTATATACATGATCTGCAGCGTCACCACTTACAAAAACGCCATCAACGTTAGTCTTTGAAGTCCCTGGTATATTAATTATATAGCCCGTCTCATCTAATGTTAAAAAACCATTGAAAATATCAGTATTAGGCTTATGGCCAATAGCTACGAAAAAACCTGTAGCAGGAATATCAGTTATTTCATTTGATTGATTATTTTTTACTCTTACACCAGTTACCACCTGTCCATCTCCTAAGACTTCTTCAGTTTCTGTGTTAAATAAAACAGTAATATTTGCAGTGTTTTTAACGCGATTTGCCATGATTTTGGATGCTCTAAACTCATCACGTCTTACAAGCATAGTAACCTTAGTACACAACTTAGATAGATAATGAGCTTCTTCACAAGCTGAATCTCCTGCTCCAACAATCACTACATCTTGGTTTCTGTAAAAGAACCCGTCACAAACTGCACATGCAGAAACACCTCCACCCAAGTTAAGATATTTTTGTTCAGACTTTAACCCTAAATATTTTGCACTAGCTCCTGTAGAAATAATGACCGTTTCACAATGAATTTCTTTACTACCGTTAATCCATACTTTATGAGTAGAACCTGATAAATCAACTCTAGTCACCCAGCCATCTCTTACGTCAGTACCAAACCTCTCAGCTTGAGCTTGCAGCTCTAACATCATTGCAGGACCAGTAATACCATTTGGATATCCTGGAAAGTTCTCAACATCATTCGTGGTTGTTAATTGTCCACCTGGTTGAGTTCCTTGGTACAAAACGGGGAACATATTAGCTCTTGCAGCATAAATAGCAGCAGTATATCCAGCAGGGCCTGAGCCAATAATTATACATTTTACAGATTCTATTGTTTTAGACATTTTTTAAATATTTAGTTTACAAAAATAATCGTTTTAAACAATAATCAAACCTTAAGTTATCAACATAATGATTTTTAAATCATGAGCTTAAAAATCATATTATCATTGAATAACATAAAACCAATAAAATAGTCTTAACTTTGTTAAGAAGAAATGATAGACTTATGTTGATTATAGGAATTGGAGGCGGAACAGGTAGTGGAAAAACTACAGTTGTAAATCAAATTATTTCAGAGTTTCCCAAAGGAGAGGTTCAAGTAATTTCTCAAGATTCTTATTATAATGACACCTCTCACTTAACTTATAAAGATCGTTGTAAAATCAACTTTGATCATCCAAAATCTATAGATTTTAAGCTTCTTGAAACTCATTTAAAAGATCTTAAACAAGGTAAAAGTGTTAAACAACCTATTTATTCATTTAAAACTCATAACCGTACAGGTGATACTACCCTAACTGAGCCAAAAAAGGTAATTATAGTTGAAGGAATATTAATTTTATCAGATACACAATTAAGAACTATTCTTGATATTAAAATATTTGTTCATGCAGATAGTGATGAACGATTAATGAGAAGAATAAAAAGAGATCTCGCTGAAAGAGGACGAGATTTAGTTGAAGTATTAGATCGCTACCAAACAACACTTAAACCTATGCATCAGCAATTCATTGAACCAATGAAAGCCTACGCTGATATTATAATTCCTAATAATAACTATAACTCTGTTGCAGTTAACGTTGTAAAATCAATTATAAATGATCAACTCTAGTTCTAAAAAAAATAAAAAATTATTAGTGCTGCTGAAGTCACTAAAAAATATTTATGTTTTAGTTTTCATAGCGTTTATTATTTGGATGACAATATTTGATACTAATTCTTGGATGATTCATTCAGAACTAAATAAAGATATTAAAACACTAAACTCAAAAATTAAATTTTATTCTACTGAAATTGCAAAAGATAGAAAAGAAATAAAGACATTGTCCAGTGATGATGGAATTGAAAAATATGCTCGAGAACATCACAAAATGAAAAAAGATAATGAAGTCATTTATTTAATTGAAGATCAGGATAGTTTAAATTTCTTAAATAATGAGTAAAACATCTCTTTTTGAAAATTTTGAATCAACATCTGAAAAAAAATGGAAACAAAAGATTCAATTTGAACTTCAAGGAAAAGATTTTAATAACTCGTTAGTATGGAAATCCCTAGAAGGAATTGACGTAAAACCATTTTACCATTCAAACTCCTTTTTTAAATCTGAGGATATTGAATACAAATCTTCGAAATGGAAAATTGGTGATTCTATTTTTGTTAATTCCATTGAGAAAAGTAATTTACATGCCCTAAACCTCATTAAAAACGGAATTGAGGCTTTGTATTTTATAATTCCTAAAGAACTGAAATCTGTTGAACCGCTTTTAGCCAATATTAATTTAAGTAGTGTTACTATTTACTTTGAAACTTTATTCGTCTCAGAAAATTTCACAAGTATACTTCAAAAATATTCTGAAAAAAAAAATACAATATTTTATATTCTTAACGACCCCATCAGTCAACTTTCCAAATCAGGAAACTGGTTTGAAAACATAAAATCTGACTTTAATAACCTGAACAAATCTCTTATTTCTGGAAACAACCTAAATGGAGTTGTTTCAGTTGATTTAGGACTATTTCAAAATTCAGGGAGTAGTATAATACAACAGTTAGCCTATTCCCTATCCCATGCAAACGAATATTTAAACTTATTAAATATCAAACTTATAAAATCCATAGTTTTTAAAGTCTCTATCGGAAGTAATTATTTTTTTGAAATTTCAAAACTGCAGGCTCTTAGAATATTATGGCAAAGTTTAACCAAAGACTATGGTGTTTCAATAAACTGTCACATAATTAGTAAACCAACTAAACGAAACAAAACAATTTACGATTATAACACTAACATGATGCGCACTACCACTGAATGTATGAGTGCTATCTTGGGTAGTTCAGATACTATAATAAATACATCATATGATAACCTATATCACAAAAGAAATAAGTTTGGAGATCGGCTTTCAAGAAATCAATTGTTAATTCTTAAAAACGAAAGTTATTTTGATGTTGTTTCTAATCCAACGGAAGGAGTTTATTACATTGAGTCGCTCACTAATAATCTCGCTCAAAAAGCATTGAACTTGTTTAAACTAATTGAGAAAGAGGGTGGCTACTTAAAACTATTAAAAAAAGGAGTAATTCAACAAAAAATTAAATCTCATGCAAAAAAAGAACAACTTGCTTATGACGATAGGCGTGAGATACTTTTAGGAACAAATTTTCAAGAAAATTTTGACGAAAAAATGAAAAACGAAATGGAATTATACCCATTTACTAAACATCAAGTTAGAAAAACAATTTTAGAACCAATTATTCCAAAAAGAATTGCAGAAAAGGTAGAAATCAACAGGTTAAAGCATGAGTAGGAAAAACGTCCAACATATGGTTTTAAGCGGAGTAAAATCAAAAAATACGAAAAAAGAAATTTTTAATACTGCTGAGTCCATTAGCATAAAAACACATTACAACTTTGAGGATATAAAAAATTTAAAACATTTGGACTTTCCAGCAGGAAACCCTCCTTTTCTTAGAGGTCCATATAGTACTATGTATGTTCAACGTCCATGGACAATTCGTCAATACGCCGGCTTCTCAACAGCGCAAGATAGCAATGCTTTTTACAAAAGAAATTTAAAAGCTGGTCAAAAAGGTCTTTCAGTGGCATTTGATCTTCCAACACACAGGGGCTATGATAGTGATCATGACCGTGTAATTGGAGATGTAGGTAAAGCTGGAGTAGCAATAGATTCAGTTGAGGACATGAAACTGCTATTTAATGACATACCATTGGATCAAATGAGTGTTTCAATGACTATGAATGGAGCAGTGTTACCTATAATGGCTTTTTATATTGTAGCTGCTCAAGAACAGGGAGTTAAGCTAGAAAATTTAAGTGGTACTATTCAAAATGATATTTTGAAGGAATTTATGGTAAGAAATACATACATATATCCACCAGAAGAGTCGATGAAAATAATATCTGATATTTTTAAATTTACCAGTAAGTACATGCCTAAATTTAACAGTATCAGTATATCTGGCTATCACATGCAAGAAGCTGGCGCCACAGCTGATATCGAATTAGCATATACACTGGCAAATGGCTTAGAATATGTACGTAAAGGGATAAAAGCAGGACTGAAAGTAGATAACTTCGCACCACGCCTATCATTTTTTTGGGGAATTGGGATGAATCATTTTATGGAAATTGCCAAATTAAGAGCAGCACGTATGTTATGGGCTAAAATGATTAATGAATTTAATCCAAAAAATCCAAAATCTTTAGCTTTAAGAGCCCACTGCCAAACAAGTGGTTGGAGTTTAACAGAGCAAGATCCCTTCAATAATATTGCTCGTACATGTATTGAAGCTAGTGCAGCCATTTTTGGAGGCACACAAAGTTTACACACAAACGCCCTCGATGAAGCCATCGCTTTACCCACAGATTTTTCAGCGAGAATTGCTAGAAACACACAACTTTACTTACAAAAAGAGACTAAAATAATTAAAACAGTAGACCCTTGGGCGGGTAGTTATTACATAGAAAAACTGACTCATGAAATTGCCGAAAAAGCATGGAGTCATTTTCAAGAAGTAGAGAATCTTGGTGGTATGACATCAGCTATTAAATCAGGTGTCCCAAAACAAAGAATTGAAGAAGCAGCTGCTAGAAAGCAAGCGCGTATTGATTCAGGTCATGATATTATTGTAGGAGTAAATAAATTTAAACTAGAATATGAGGATTCATTACAAATCTTAGAAGTGGATAACGATCTAGTAAGATCACAACAAATTATGCGATTAAACAATATTAAATCAACCCGAAATAATAAAAAAGTTGAAGTTGCTTTAGATAATTTAACAAAAGCTGCTTCTAATGGTTCTAAAAATTTGTTAGCTTTATCTATTGAGGCTGCTCGTTTGCGTGCTACATTGGGAGAAATTAGTACCGCAATAGAAAAAATATTTGGTAGACATAAAGCAGAAATCAAAACCTTTTCTGGCGTTTACAGTAAAGAAATAAAAAACGATATGTCATTCGAAAAAGCAAAAAAATTAGCAGATAAATTTTCTAAAAATGAAGGTAGGCGACCTCGTATTATGATTGCAAAAATAGGTCAAGATGGTCACGATAGAGGCGCAAAAGTTGTTGCTACATGCTATGCTGACCTAGGCTTTGACGTGGATATTGGTCCATTATTTCAGACTGCTGAAGAGGCTGCTAAACAAGCAGTAGAAAATGATGTACATATTTTGGGAATATCATCATTAGCAGGAGGCCATAAAACTTTAGTACCCAAGATAATTGATAACCTTAAGGCTTACGATAGAGAAGATATTATGGTTATTGTTGGAGGTGTAATACCTAAACAAGATTATAGTTATTTGTTTGATGCAGGGACTGTGGCTATATTTGGCCCTGGCACAAAAATTAGTGATACAGCTGTTACTGTTTTGGAAATTTTAATAAACTAAATACGAATACTTAACCAACCTTAACTTTATTTTAATTGAATTAATGATTAAATCAATTTTTAATTGAGTTTAATTCTTGCTAAAAGTGTAATTTTACATAATTAATTAAATTATGGGAAAAATAATTGCTATAGCAAACCAAAAAGGTGGTGTTGGAAAAACAACAACGTCTGTAAACCTAGCAGCTTGTCTTGGAGCTTTGGATAAAAAAGTTTTACTTATAGATTCAGATCCACAGGCAAATGCATCATCTGGGCTTGGAGTAGACGTTGAAAAAATTAAACTTGGTACTTATCAACTTTTAGAGCATAATTGTACAGCAGAAGAAGCCATACAAAAGACCTCTGCTACTAATGTTGATATTATACCTTCTCACATAGACTTAGTAGCTATTGAAATTGAATTAGTTAATGTAGAAAAACGTGAATACATGCTTCACCAGGCTATAAATTCGTTTAAGAATAACTATGATTTCATATTAATTGATTGTGCACCATCGTTAGGTTTACTAACGTTAAATGCATTAACAGCTGCTGATTCTGTAATAATTCCTATTCAATGTGAATACTTTGCGCTAGAAGGGCTTGGGAAATTATTAAACACAATTAAAAGCGTACAAAAAATACATAACAAGAATTTAGATATTGAAGGGCTATTGTTAACTATGTACGACTCTAGGTTAAGACTTTCTAATCAAGTTTTGGACGAGGTAAAAATTCACTTTCATGATATGGTGTTCAAAACGATTATTCAACGTAATGTTAAACTTGGCGAGGCTCCTAGCTACGGAGAAAGTATTATTTATTACGATGTAAATAGTAAAGGTGCCACAAATTACTTAAGTTTGGCTAAAGAAATTATAAGTAAACAGTAAAAATAATGGCCAAAGCTATTAAAAAACAAGTCTTAGGACGCGGACTTGCTGCTCTTTTGCAAGACTCAAAAAAAGTACAATCTAAAAAAGAAAGTTCAATTATAAGTTCCCAACCAGGGAATATAGTTGAGTTAGAACTTGGACTAATAAAATTAAATCCCTTTCAGCCAAGGACAAAATTCAATACAGAAAGTATTCGTAATCTAGCGATGTCAATACAAGAACTTGGGGTCATTCAGCCGATAACAGTTCGTAAAATAACGAAAACTGAGTTTCAGTTAATTTCCGGTGAGCGCCGTTTGAGAGCTACCACATTGCTAGGATTAAAAACTGTCCCAGCGTTCATAAGAATAGCTAACGATCAAGAAGCTCTAGAAATGGCATTAGTTGAAAATATTCAACGTCAAGATTTAGATCCTATTGAAATTGCATTAAGTTATCAACGCTTAACTGATGACTTGGGATTAACTCAAGAACAAGTGAGTCAAAGAGTTGGAAAAAAGCGTTCGACTATTGCAAATTATTTAAGACTATTAAAACTAGAGCCTTTAATTCAAACAGGAATGCGAGACGGTTTTATTTCAATGGGACACGGAAGAGCGATAATAAACATTAATTCTAACTCTAATCAAATTAAAATATACAAGGAGATTTTGTTAAAAAAACTTTCTGTAAGGGCTACTGAAAACCTAGTTAAAGACTACAACAAACCTAAAGCTTTAAAAACTCAAACAACTAATGACCTTCCAGAATTTTTGAAAGATGGAATTCCAAAAATTTCTACCTATTTTGGACACAAAATTAATATAAAAATGGAAAAAAATGAAAAGGGTAAAATACTTATTCCTTTTCATTCAAAGGAAGACTTCCTTCGTATTTTAAAACTATTAAAAAGTGATTTGTAAGCATTATTTAATCTTAATTTTTATCGCTTATTCGTGGCTGAGTTTTGCTCAAATAGCAAAAGAGACTGATACTCTAATTGAACAAAAAGAAACTATCAATTATAAAATTGATCCATTAGCTCCAGCAAGAGCTGCCTTTTATTCTGCAATTATCCCTGGACTTGGACAGGCTAAAAACAAAAAATATTGGAAGATTCCAATCATTTATGCTGCATTAGGTACTGGACTATATTTTTATACAGACAATAATAAAGTTTACAAACGATACAGAAACGCTTACAAAAGGCGATTAGCTGGATTTAATGATGATGAATTTTATGGACTTGGTACTACTCCAATACTTTCTAACGAAGCATTAATTAGAGCTCAACAAACTTTAAGAAGAAATAAAGAATTGTCTCTTTTGATAACAATTGGACTGTATGCACTAAACATTCTAGAAGCAAATGTAGACGCTCATTTGTTACAATATAATGTTGATAATAATTTAGCTATAAAACCATATCTTGAATTTAAAAATCCTGAAAATTCAACTCAATTTGGGTTAACTCTAAATATTAATTTTTAAGATGAAAATAGCACTATTAGGGTACGGTAAAATGGGGAAAGTGATAGAGTCTATAGCACTAAATCGTGGACATGAAATATCATTAAAAGTTGATAAAGGTACTAAGGATTATGATCTTAGTTCTGTTGATGTTGCGATTGATTTTAGTACACCTCAGTCAGCAGTTAACAATATCAGGAAAGCACTCGAAAGTAAGGTACCGGTTATTTCAGGAACTACTGGTTGGCTTTCAGAACTAGAATCCATTAAAACACTTTGCAAAGAAAAGAAAGGTGCTTTTATTTATGCCTCCAATTTTAGTATCGGGGTAAATATTTTTTTTGAACTTAATAAGAGTTTAGCTAAGATGATTAATAATCTTACAGATTATAATATTGATTTAGAAGAAATTCATCACATACACAAATTAGATATTCCTTCAGGTACTGCAATCACACTTGCTGAAGATGTGATAGAAAATAGTAATTATGATTCTTGGGAGTTAGCTCCTAGTGATGATCCTAAAAAGTTAGATATTAATTCTAAAAGGCAAGATAATGTATGTGGTATGCACAAAGTCAATTACAACTCCATCAATGATCAAATATCACTTACACACATTGCACATAATCGAGAAGGTTTTGGCTTGGGCGCAGTCATTGCAGCTGAATGGATTATTGGTAAAAAAGGAGTTTTTACTATGAATGACATATTAAACTTAAAATAATAATGTAACAATTTTCCTCATTTATAGTCTAACATACTTATAAATATTTAAATAAAAAAAATGGATTTAATACAATGGCTTATTTTTTTGATAGTGATTCAATTAGTTCATGGGCTTGGGACTTGGAAATTATATAAAAAAGCAGGTTATAAACCTATTGAGTCTTTTGTACCCATTTACAACGGTATAGTTTTAATGAAAATTATAAACCGTCCTATATGGTGGGTAGCCCTTTTATTTTTCCCTGTAATTAATGTTATAATGTTGATTGTCATATGGGTTGAAACTGCCAGAAGTTTTGGCAAAAACAATTATATAGATACCATTTTATCAGTACTTACTTTAGGTTTTTATAACTATTACCTTAATTACTTTAGTGATGTAAAACATATCAAAGACAGAAGTTTGAAGCCGAAATCTAGTTCTGGAGAATGGTTGAGTTCAATATTATTTGCTATCGTAGCGGCGACTATAGTACATACTTATTCTCTTCAACCTTATGTCATCCCTTCTTCTTCTCTCGAAAAATCGTTATTAGTTGGAGACTTTTTAATTGTTAGTAAAATGCACTACGGCCCACGAATTCCAATGACTACA
>JAQWYU010000163.1 GCA_029253805.1 Flavobacteriaceae bacterium
ATGCAAAAATGCTATAATCTATAAAAAATGACAAAAAACGAACTCATTGATCATATGGCTATAAATGCTGGTATTTCTAGAAAATCTGCTAATAAAGCATTGGAAGCTTTGACTGACAGTATTAGATTCTCACTAAAAAAAGGAGAGCGCATAAGTCTTAAAGGGCTTGGTAGTTGGACGGTTTATAAAAGAGCTGCTAGAACTGGACGTAACCCAAGAACAAATGAATCGTTAAATATTCTTTCGAAAAATACAATAAAATTTAAAGTAAGCCCGCAGTTAATTAATTATTTAAATCACAAGAAATAGTAGCGACATAAAATCAAGATTTATTTGTTAAAATAATTTTAATATATTTATGAATACAGTTTAACTTAATATGTCAAATCTAAACTTAAAAAAGGGTCTATTATTAATTGCAGAACCTTCAATAATTGGTAATATGTCTTTTAATAGATCTATAATTCTTATCGCCGATCATAACTCTAAAGGTTCAATCGGATTCATTTTAAATAAGTCATTAGATTTAACCCTTCAAGATATATTCCCGGAAATTGAAATCAATTTTGAGCTCCATAAAGGTGGACCAGTAGAACAAGATAACCTTTATTACATCCATAAAATACCTGACCTTATTCCAAATAGTATAGAAATATCTGATGGATTATACTGGGGTGGTAATTTCCAAAAAGTAATCGAATTAATTAAAAATAATAAATTGAATCCTTTTAATGTACGATTTTTCCTTGGGTACTCGGGATGGGGAAATAACCAGCTCAATTATGAATTACGCTCCAATACATGGATACTTACTAAAAACATCTATGACAATCAAATAATTGAAAAAGTAAATAATAGTTTTTGGAAGGAACAAATGCTAGAGCTTGGTGGAGATTATGCTATCTGGTCCAATGCCCCTGAAAACCCATCATATAACTAGGATAACCTTAACAGCATATTCAATTTTGCTAAAATATTTTGACTAACTGCTGTCGTGTAAAGCTTTTTGCGGAAAATTGTAATAGGCTGTATACCCTGAACTATATTAGTAATAAATAGTTCATCTGCCTTTTGTAATTCAAAAGGCGATATAGTATCTTCAATGAATTCATAATCAGATGATTTTTTAAGAACTTCTATTACTTGTTTTCGCATAACTCCGTTAAGACATCCATCTGATAAAGGAGGTGTTTTGATAATATAACCTTTTACTAAAAAGAGATTACCATTAAGAGCCTCTACAATACTTTTATTTAAGTTAAGCAATAAACAATTATCGTATTGATTATCTTTAGCGTATATACTACCTAGGACATTAAGTACTTTATTGTTAGTTTTTAATGTAGATAATAATCCAGGATTGACATAAAAATCTTTAAACAACTCAATTTTGTATTTATTTGAATTTAGTAGATATAAGTCAGATTCCATAGAGTCAGCACTTATAAAATAATTAATATCATTTGTTTCTGGGGTGTAAAACCCCCCAAATTTTCTAAATACTGTTAGCTTAACTCGGAACGAATTTGAGTTTGATTCATTAAAAGAAAGTAAATCAATTATTTGAGACTCCAAAAATTCAGGAGTAAACTTCATTGGAATTTCCATTCTAAGTAAACGCATGGAGGCCATAAGGCGAAAATAATGATCTTCCCAGAACAATATTTTTCCATTTAAAGTTTTAATCGTTTCAAATAAAGCATCACCATATGCCAACCCTCTATTAAGTACTGGCACTGTTGCTTCTG
>JAQWYU010000164.1 GCA_029253805.1 Flavobacteriaceae bacterium
CTTTGATATCATCATCAACCCTGACAAAGATGACTTGGAGATTTGGAGAAACAGAGTGGTCGTAGCTGACGATGCGGTAGAAGATAATAATCAAGAAATTTCGTTAACAGACGCTCAAATGATTGAACCAGATTTTGAAGTTGGTGAAGATGTTTCTGAGTATGTTAAGCTGTTTGATTTAGGACGTCGTTCCATACTGGCGCTTCGTCAAAACTTGATTTCAAAAATCCAAGAGCATGACAATACTAATATTTACAAGCAATTTAAAGAACTTGAAGGAGAAATTTATACTGCTGAAGTTCATCATATTCGTCATCGTGCAGTTATTTTATTAGATGATGAAGGGAATGAGTTGGTTCTTCCCAAGGATAAACAAATTCCTTCTGATTTTTTCAGAAAAGGTGACAATGTTAGAGGGATTATTGAGAGTGTAGACCTAAAAGGAAATAAACCATCAATTGTTCTTTCTAGAACAGCTCCAATATTTTTAGAGAAATTATTTGAACAAGAAATACCAGAAGTATTTGACGGTCTAATTTCTGTCAAAAATGTGGTTAGGATACCAGGTGAAAAGGCAAAAGTAGCTGTAGACTCCTATGATGACCGAATTGACCCAGTTGGCGCTTGTGTTGGAATGAAAGGTTCTAGAATTCATGGTATTGTTCGTGAACTTGGAAATGAAAATATTGATGTTATTAATTATACAAACAACTTACAACTGTACATTACAAGATCTTTAAGTCCTGCAAGGGTAACTTCTGTAAATATTGATGAGGAATCCAAAAGAGCTGAGGTTATTTTAAAACCAGAAGAGGTAAGTAAAGCTATTGGTAGAGGTGGGCATAACATTCGTCTAGCAGGTCGTTTAACCGGATACGAGATAGACGTGTTTAGAGAAGGTGTTGAAGAAGATGTTGAACTTTCAGAATTTTCTGACGAAATTGAAGCATGGGTTATTGAAGAGTTTGCTAAAGTAGGATTAGATACAGCAAAAAGTATTCTTGAACAGGATGTTACTGACTTAGTTAAACGCACAGATTTAGAGTTAGAAACAATTGAAGAAGTTGTTCGTATACTTAAAGAAGAGTTTGAAGATTAAAATTTATTATATTGGTGGCCTAATAGGCATTTTATACCTTGATTTGCTAAAGGAATTTCAGTAAATTTAAAAAAACAACAACAAAGGCAATTTATGGCTGAGATTATTAGATTAAATAAAGTTTTAAGGGAATTAAATATTTCACTCGATAGAGCAGTCGATTTTTTGGAAACAAAAAACGTTGAAATAGAAAAACGCCCAACAACTAAAATTACCTCTGAAGTGTATGATCTCCTTGCAGGAGAGTTTCAAACAGATGCTAGTAAGAAAGTTGCGTCCAAAGAAGTGGGTGAGGCAAAGCTTAAAGAAAAAGAAGCACTGCGTGTACAGCGTGAACTAGAAATTGAGGAAAAACTTCAAAAAGCAGAATCAGCTAAGCAAATCTTTAAGGCTAAATCCAAACTAGAAGGACCAAAGAAAGTTGGAAAAATAAATTTAGATGGTCCTAAGAAAATTTCCCCCAAAGCATCTGAGGCTAAGTTGACTGAGGGCCAAGAACCAGAATTATCAAATCAGCCCGAGAACTCACAAGTAAAGGCAACTCAAATTACTGAGCCTGAAAACGAGTCAAAAACCAACAAACTAACAAAAACGGCCACATCGACAAAGTTAGACAAAGTAAAAGAAGAGGCAGAAACTTCCTCAGCTTCATCGTCCAAACTAAAATCTATCAAGCCAGAATCAGGAATTGATGAATCTCCAATTACTGGAAATGAAAAAGTAGAAACTACAAATTATCAAAAATTATCAGGACCAAAGTCTACCGGTCAAACGATTGATCTAACCCAATTTAATAAACCTAAAAAAGTTAAGCCAGCCACCTCGACAGCAGGTGTGAACTCAGCTGACGCCAAGAAAAAGCGTCGAAGAATTAGCAAAGCAGGGAATAACACTTCTCCGAACAAGGGCAGTTTAAGAAGCCGCCCAAATCAAAGTAGAGCTCAAACCCCAAAAGTAGAGCCTACGGCTGAGGAAGTTCAAAAGCAGGTAAGAGAGACTCTTGAAAAACTACAGGGAAAATCTAACAAAGGTAAAAAGGCTGCTAAGTACCGAAAAGAAAAGAGAGACCAACACAGGGAACAGACAGAAAAAGATCAAGAACAACAAGCGCTTGATAGCAAGGTGCTTAAGGTTACTGAGTTTGTCACTTCAAGTGAGGTAGCCACAATGATGGATGTCTCTGTTACTCAAATTATATCTGCATGTATGTCTTTAGGAATGATGGTTACAATGAATCAACGATTAGATGCTGAAACATTAACTATTGTTGCCGAAGAGTTTGGTTATACTGTAGAATTTGTTGCTGCTGATATTGATGAGGCTATCGAGGTCGTCGTCGATACAGAAGATCAATTAGAAACTCGTGCGCCAATTGTAACTGTCATGGGTCATGTCGATCACGGTAAGACATCTTTGCTAGATTATATTAGAGAGGAAAACGTTATTGCAGGAGAATCAGGAGGAATTACTCAACATATTGGAGCTTATGGCGTCACCTTGTCCACAGGCCAAAAAATAGCATTTTTAGACACACCAGGTCACGAAGCTTTTACTGCTATGCGTGCACGTGGAGCTCAAGTTACAGATATTGCTATTATTGTAATTGCCGCCGATGATGATATTATGCCTCAAACAAAAGAAGCTATAGCTCATGCACAAGCAGCTGGAGTGCCAATTGTTTTTGCCATTAACAAAATAGATAGACAAGCTGCAAATCCTGAAAAAATAAAGGAAGCCCTAGCTAACATGAATTTATTAGTTGAAGATTGGGGAGGAAAAATACAATCCCACGACGTCTCAGCTCTTAAAGGAAATGGTGTAAAAGAATTACTAGAAAAAGTACTGCTTGAAGCTGAATTGTTGGAATTAAAAGCAAACCCTAATAAAGCCGCCGTAGGGACAGTAGTTGAAGCTTTTTTAGATAAAGGACGTGGATATGTGTCTACTATCCTAGTACAAGCAGGAACCTTAAAAATCGGGGATTATGTACTCGCAGGAAAAAATAGTGGTAAGGTAAAAGCTATGCATGATGAGCGCGGAAATGACATCTTTGAAGCGGGCCCTTCTACTCCAATATCCATTCTAGGGTTGGATGGCGCACCACAAGCAGGAGATAAGTTTAACGTTTTTAAGGATGAGCGTGAGGCGAAGCAAATTGCAGTTAAACGAACCCAGCTACAGCGTGAACAATCTGTTAGAACACAACGTCATATTACACTTGATGAAATTGGTAGACGTATTGCACTAGGAGATTTTAAAGAACTTAATATAATTCTTAAGGGAGATGTAGATGGCTCTGTTGAGGCCTTGACGGATTCATTTCAAAAACTTTCAACGGAAGAAATCCAAGTAAATATTATACATAAAGGCGTTGGGGCTATTACTGAAAGCGATGTTTTGTTAGCTTCTGCTTCAGATGCTATAATTATTGGTTTTAATGTCCGACCAATGGGTAATGCACGACAAATGGCTGATAAGGAAGAAATTGATATTCGAATGTACTCAATCATTTATGATGCGATTAATGATCTTAAAGATGCAATGGAGGGGATGTTGTCTCCAGAATTTAAAGAAGAAATTACAGGATCTGCTGAAATTAGAGAAACCTTTAAAATTTCCAAGATCGGAACGATTGCTGGGTGTATGGTTACTAGTGGTAAAATTTACAGAAACTCTGGAGTTCGTTTAATTAGAGAAG
>JAQWYU010000165.1 GCA_029253805.1 Flavobacteriaceae bacterium
CCTCCAACAGTATTTTTAAATGATTTTAAAATATCTAATCAGAGTGTAACTCCCAATGAAGTTGATTCCCCTTTAAAAAAAGCAATTAATGAAACTAAAAAAATTAAACTCGAACATAATCAAAATATGTTCACAATTGATTATTTCGGATTAGGATATACACGTTCTAAAAATATTGAATATGCATACTTTTTAGAAGGTTTTGAAACTAGTTGGAATTTTGTGAAAAGAACAAGAAATGCAACATATACAAATATACCAGCTGGAAGTTATAATTTTAAGGTTAAAGCTGCTAATTCTGATGGTATTTGGAACGATACTCCTACAGTACTTCAAATCGATATACTAGTTCCTTGGTGGAAAAGTAATCAGGCTCTATTTATCTTTTTTATTATTACTTTAACTTTAGTTATTATTATTTACAAGTTTCTAAATGTTCGCCTAACAGAGCGTCAGCAAATTAAGAATGAACGCGAACAACGAATTCAAGATGAAGCTCTCAACACTAAGAAAATTCAGTTTTTTACAAATATTTCTCATGAATTTCGAACTCCACTAACACTAATCCTTAATCCATTAGAGGCTATAATTGGAAATAAGTCTATTGAACTACCAACTGACATTTCCGAAAAACATGACATAATTTATAAAAACTCAAAAAGACTGTCAAGGCTAATAGACGAATTGATGGATTTTAGAAAACTACAGTTTAATAAAATGTCAATTAACGCCTCAAAGTTTGATGTCGTTTCATTTATAAAGGAAGTTGCTAGTCACTTTGAAGAAGAGGCTATTCAAAGAAACATAATACTTTCAGTTGAAAGTATTGAAGAAGAAATATCTTTGTGGGCTGATCCCTCCATGTTAGAAAAAATAATATTTAACTTATTGTCCAACGCATTCAAAGCCACTAAAGACAATGGAATAGTTTCCATAAAAATTCGAGTTCTATTAAAGCCAATTAATTTTCCTTTGTTAAATAATGATGAAGATAATTTTGGTATTGAAATTTGCATTTTAGATAGTGGAATAGGAATTGAAAAAAAAGATTTAGATAAAATTTTTAATAGATTTTATCAAGCAAATGAGATGGACAAACAATATTATGGAGGAACTGGTATAGGTCTTGAAGTAGTTAAGAGCTTTATCGACCTGCATAAAGGTACTATTGAAGTTCACAGCGAAAAAGAAAAAGGGACTGAATTTAAAATAACACTGCCTTTGGGTAGTAAACATCTAAATATATCCAATATAAACTCTAAATCTAAAATAAATGAAGAAATCTATGAACAAATAAGTATTAATGATGTTGAAGGACAAATTTCTAATAACAAAAAGACAATTCTTGTTGTTGAAGATAATTCAGAGCTTAGAAACTATTTAAAAAACGAACTTAAAAAAGATTATAAAGTAAAAATGGCCATCAACGGTAAAGAAGGCCTTCAAATGGCTATTAAATTTATACCTGATTTAATTATTTCTGACGTTATGATGCCTATAATGGATGGATTTGAAATGTGCGAAAAAATAAAAAATGACTTAAGAATAAGTCATATTCCACTTCTTATGCTTACAGCAAAAGGGATGCTAATAGATAGAGTTAAAGGAATCGATTCGGGCGCTGACGTATATTTAAATAAACCTTTTAATATGAATGTTCTTAAATCACACTTAAATCAACTAATTAATAGTCGTCAGATATTGTTTAATAAATATTATAATGGAGTGAGTGAAAATGAGTTAAAAAATACTACCTCAATTGATAAGCAATTTATTACCAATATATTAGAGTATGTCCACGAAAATATAAATGATCCAGCTTTAAACGTAGAAAATCTAGCCGATGAACTATTGATTAGCAGAAGTAAACTTTATAGAAAAATCAAAGCCTTAACTGGACTTACTGCTAATGAATTTATAAAAAAAATAAGGCTTGAAAAGGCTAAACAATTTTTAGAAAATAGTGATTACTCTATCAGTGAAGTCAGTTTCAAAGTAGGGTTTTCATCGCCATCATACTTTACAAAGTGCTACAAAATGCAATTTGGAATTCTTCCAACAAATGTTAAATAAAAAAAGGGCTATTAGAAATATTAGCCCTTTTTTAACTTTAGATAGTCTTATTTTTTATTAGCCTGTCTTTCCAATCTAATAATAGATTTCACCTCTGTTTCACTAAATTGTTTGCGTAAAGCTTTTCTCGTAGCTTTAAATGCATTTTTGTAAACATTTTTCTTTTCATCTTGAGATAAATTTTTCCCCTTAATTTTTAAGGCATTATCTGCATATTTATTATACAATGTTTTTTCTAGAAACTGAACTTTTTCGTCTGACAATTCAATTTCAGATAAAATGGTAGTAACTGCATTGGAAGCTCTTTTTGCAGCAGATTTGTTCTCTTGTGAGTTTACATAAGAAAATGTAAATAGTAAAGTAAAAATGATTAGTGACTTTTTCATAATGGTTTTTATTAGTTATTTATATTGATTTTTAATTGTTGACTTACCATTCAAATACCCTAAAGAAACTAAAAAATCATCAATTTTAGCAGTTGTTTCTATAAAATACTTAATAGGTTTTTTAGCAAAAAAAGCATGACCTTGATCTTTATACAACACAAGGTCACAACGGTTTCCTTTTGCATTCATTTTTTCTTTAAATGAAGTTACCATTTCAATAGGAACTATACGATCTTTAGTACCTACTAGTATTATTGTTGATGGTGATTCTTCCTTGATGTGTTCAATTGGAGATAAGTCTTTATATCTTTGTCCAAAACGTTTGTGAGCATAATAGCCTGGACCTAGGTCTAGAACAGGATTCAATAAGACTAAAGCATTAGGTTTTGAACTTACAGATAAATCTTCGTTTGGGTTATCAAAATTAGAAATCAGCGCACATGAAGCAGCCAAATGACCTCCCGCAGATCCTCCACCAGCAATAATAGAATTAGGGTGTATATTTAGCTCATTTGCATGTTTTCTAATATATCTAATAGCTGATTTAGCATCTTCAATAGCCTGAAAAGGTGTTGTTCCGTGTGTGTTTTTTAATCTATATTCTACCGATACGGATATCATCCCTCTAGAAGCAAAGTACATTGATTGTCTGTTAAACATATTTGGACTACCATTATTCCAACCACCGCCGTGAAAAAATACCACACAGTTATATGTTTTAGAGGCATCGAAGTCAAGCGGCTTATATATGTATAAATTTAGAAGTGTAGAGTCAACCTTTTTATAAAATCGAGTTGAAGGTTCGATTTTTACAATAGAACTCTGAGCATTTGTTTTATTTAAAAAAAAACATAAACAAAAGCAAAAGAGTAATTTTAATTTCATAGTCCAAATTTAATTAACATGAAAGTCTTATAATAATATATTTGAAGCAATACATGTTACTGATGAAGCCAGCTAAACAAAATTACACAACTAATTGGTATCAATATTATCTTCGTTATAAACACGCTCAATAACAATATCAGTCATAGCACGCATGTCTTCAAGGGACATATCATCTTTATACTGAACTTGCAGCTCCATAATTTTATTTTTTAATCTTCGAGTCAGTTTTTTAGTACCTGAAGTTCCATATAGATTTACCATTTCACTTGGATCATTTTTTAAATCAAATAATTCCCACTCATCCATATTATAATAGTAATGTATTAATTTGTAGCGTGATGTTCTTACTCCATAGTGAGGCTGAACATTATGCCATTTAGGGAACTCATAGTAATGATAATAAACAGCATCTCTTACGTCAGCTTTATTGTTAGATTCTAGCTGAGGAACAAAACTTGTACCTTGCATATCTTTAGGAATATCAATCCCAGCTAAGTCAAGCAAAGTAGGTGCAAAGTCTATGTTAAGTAATAGGTCAGAATTTACAGACTTTGGCTTAATAAGTTCAGGGTATCGTATCATAAACGGCATTTTAAATGACTCTTCGTACATCCACCGCTTATCAAACCAGCCGTGTTCTCCTAAATAAAACCCTTGGTCAGAAGTGTATATGATAATAGTATTGTCTAGCAAATCGTTAGATTTAAGATAATCTAACATCTTACCAACAGCTTTATCAACTCCAGCAACACAGCGCAAGTAATCCTTGATATAAGCTTGATACTTCCAGTTTTTTAAATCAGCTCCCTTGAGAGTATCATTGGGAGTCCAAAACTGACCTTTATTGCCGAAAGAATAATACTTTCCAAGCTCTTGTTTTGAAAGACCACTTGGAGGCCTAACTTTTAAGTCTCTCCGGTTCATATGGTTTTCAATTTCCATCCACTGTTCACTAGCTGCTTTACGCCCGTTGTAATCATCGTTAAAGTTTTTGGGATGTGGAAGGTCACCATCAGTAAATAAATCCTTAAACTCATTTGCAGGCTCCCAAGGTCTATGCGGTGCTTTGAATTGATACATCAACATAAAAGGTTTTTGTTTATCTCTTTCTTCTGCTAGCCACTTTAATGCATCATGAGCTACTTGAGCAGTAGAATGTCGTTTTCTTTCCACAATTGTATCTCGACCATTTTCTAAAAAAACTGGGTTAAAATAAGTACCTTGTCCTCCCCAATTAATCATTACTTTGGAATAATCAAAACCTGTAGGACTAGTTCCTAAATGCCATTTCCCTATAACAGCTGTCTCATAACCTGAATTTTGAAAAAGTTTAGGAAAGGTCATCTGACTACCATCAAAATCCCCTCCTTTTTCGTTTTTATAAAATCCACTTATATGACTATATTTTCCTGTTAAAATTGAAGCACGGCTAGGTCCACATATTGAATTGGTATTAAAAGTTCTCGTCATTAGCATGCCCTCATTTGCTATACGATCAATATTCGGAGTTGGTGCAATTTCAGCCAACCAATCTTGATACGCACTAATAGCACTTACAGCATGATCGTCTGCCATAATAAAAACAATATTAGGACGCTTTGAAATTGAAGTTTCCTTTACAGGAGATTTAGTAGACTTACAAGCTAAAATTGTAAATATTAAAACAAAAAAATAAATAGGAAATTGTTTCGTAATTTTCATAATTTAAATTAATTAAATGTCGTTTTGAATTGTTCTAATTGTTGACTTAATGCTTTAACTGTAGATGAATATTCAGGATCATTTGCCAAATTATTAATTTCGTTAGGATCTGTTTCGTGGTCGTATAGCATTTTGGACACGGCTTTCCCCTTTTGCTGCCATTCAGTGTAAAACAATTTATCAACGATAAGTGTCTCTCCTTTATGGTAACGAGCCAATGCCTTGTTTTTAAATAGTTTATTAGGTGACTCGAGAGCTGAAACTAAAGAACTTCCTTGTAAATGACTAGGAGATTCTCCAGCTGTAAGTTCACAAAGCGTTGGATAAATATCTACCAACTCGGCAATAGAATTCGTATGAGCTGCTTTAGATAGACTCGAATCACTTATAATTAATGGAACTTGAAGTGCTACTTCAAAATTACTATGTTTCGCCCATAAGCCATGATCAGACAAGCTCCAACCATGGTCGCCTACCAATACAATTATTGTATTTTCTCGTAAACCTAGTTCTGTTAAACCTTTTATTAAAACACCTATCTGAGCATCAACATAACTCACACTAGCGTAATAGCCATGAATTAATTTTTTTGCTATCAAATCGGGGACAGGACCTTTCTTTGGAATGTCTGCATATGCCCGTAATTCACCCCATTTATGATTTGCCCTTTGAGGTGCGGATTTTGGAAACGTAGCATTTACTGGTAGTGAAATCGAGTTTCTGTCGTACAAATCCCAATATTTTTTAGGTGCATTAAAAGGAAGGTGGGGCTTCACAAATCCTACTGCTAAAAAAAATGGAGATCCCTCTTTTTTAAACTTTTTTAGATCTTCTACAGATTTAAGCGCTGTTTGTCCATCAATGTAAGCCGAGTCTGGGACATCCATGTTTTCATAAGCATAGCCTGCTTTGTTTAAGGCTTGAAGGTTTAAATTTTCTTCTGAAAGGTAATCACGCCAGGATTTAACCTTAGGATACCATTCGTCATCCCAGGAATCAATATCATTTTTAATATGTGTTATTTTATTATTGCTAACTGTCGAATACCCACGTTCTTTAAAGTATTGAGCCATATTAACAACATCTGGCATATCTTTTTTAATACGACTGTGGTAAGTTAAAAATCGATTAGCTGTCGGACGCATCCCTGTTAAAAGACTAGCTCTTGAAGCTCCACAAACAGGTACATTGCAATAAGCACGATCAAATATCACTCCAGAAGCACCTAATGCGTCAATATTTGGACTTATGATTTTATTTTGTCCGTAAATATTGAGTTCTGGTCGTAAATCATCTACCATTATGAATAAGACATTTTTAATTGTAGATTGATTTTGTGAATTTACTGCTAACGTAAACAGTAAAATAATTTTAAAAAAATATTTCATTTAGTCTTCAATTTTAATTCTATTATTCACAGTTAGATTAACTGATTTTAAATCAATATCTGCTGATGAAGATCCAACCATAATCGAAAAATCTCCAGGCTCTACACAATAATTCATATTAATATCATAAAAAGCCAACATAGATTCATCAATTTCAAACGACACTGTTTTAGAAGTTCCTTTAATCAAAAAAATTCTTTTGTATCCTTTTAATTCTTTGACTGGACGTGTAGCACTGCTCACTTTATCTCTTATATAAAGCTGAACAACTTCTTCTCCGTCCATAGTGCCAGTATTTTCTATCTCAAAGCTGAGACTTATTGTTTTTCCTTTCATTAGCTCGTCACTTGAAAGACGTGGTTTAGAATATTTGTAATTTGTATAACTCAAACCAAAACCAAATGGATATAAAGGCTTCTTTTTTTCTAAAGCATATTTATGAAAATAAGCAGATGGCTTATGATTATATATCATACGCAATTGTCCAACACTTCTAGCAACTGTAAGTGGTAATTTACCGCTGGGGTTCACATCTCCAAAAAGAATATCAGCAACCGCTTCACCTCCAAATAGTCCTGGTTCCCAGGACTCAATAATCGCTGGGACATTGTCTTGTAACCATGGTTCTGAAATTGGTCGGCCATTAACCAATATGATAATAACGGGCGTACCTGTATTTTCAATCGCTTTGACTAATTCTAGCTGTTTACCTGGAAGATCCAAGGCAGAACGAGCCATATTTTCTCCTGCTGTTTTATCTTTCCATTTGTAACGCATTGAGTTGTCCCCAACTACAACTATGGCATAATCTACGTTTTTAGCTAAGTCTGCAGCAGCTTTAATTTTAGAATTTTTAATTTTTCTAATATTATCTCCTGAGTCGAAAAAGCTAACTTCATAGCCCTTTTGAGTACCTAAATCTTGTATCCCTTCAAATATTGTTATCACATTTTCATCGGGCTGTTCAGCATGCCAATCTCCTAATATAGTTTGGTTATTTGCATTTGGACCCGTAACTAGAATACGCTTTTTGGTAATTGATTTTGCTAATGGTAGTATTCCATTATTTTTTAACAAAACAATTCCCTTTTGAGCACTCTCCAAAGCTGTTTTTTTATGAGTATCAATAAATACATGATTTTTAATAGCCTCAAATTTAACAGTACGATTTTCAAACAAACCGAGTTTAAACTTGGCCATTAATATCTTAGCACAAGCATCGTTAATACGCTCTATTGAAAGTGTTCCTTCACTAACCAGTTGTACTACAGCTTCTGGAAAATTAACTCCATGCATGTGCATATCCATTCCTGCATTTACTGACAAATAAGAGGCCTCTTTTAAATCATTAGCAACATGATGAAGGGTTTCAATTCGTTCAATATCCATCCAGTCACTCACATAAAATCCTTTAAATCCCCATTGATTTCTAAATAAATCTGTCATTAACCATGAATTCATATGACAAGGCACGCCATTGAGTTCATTATGAGCCGCCATTATTGAATATACACCTGCGTTAATCGCTTTCTGGTAGGGTTTAAGGTGTACTTCTTTTAAAGTTCGAAGTGACACATCCATTGGTGCTGCGTTAAGACCATTAACGGGCTCGCCGCCAGCTATCATATGCTTAGCACAGGCAATTACTTTTTCTGGACCTGAGAAATCTCCTTGTTGGAAACCATTTATCATTGCAGCACCCATATTTCCAACCATGAAAGGATCTTCTCCAAACGTCTCTCCAACACGACCCCACCTAGGATCCCGGAGCACATCAATATTAGGGGTAAACACCCAATGCGACCCAGTAGCCCTCATTTCTTTGGCTGATTGTTTTCCAACATCATATAAAAACGAATCTGACCAGGTAGAAGCTAGAGTGATTGGGGAGGGATACACAGTTGTTCCTGAAACTAAAGCATTTCCGTGAATTGCATCTATTCCTATTAAAATAGGTATTTTAAGCCGTGACTGAAGTGCCAGTTGTTGTAAAAGATTAGCTTCCTCAGTGGTAAGAACGTGAAGAAAAGAACCGATTTTGCCCTCTTTAGTCATTTGAGCAACGTCATCACTAAACAAGCCTTTATAGAAGCCCTGGGCGTCGTTAGAATGTAATTCTTCTTCAGTTAGGTTCTTTTCAGCTTGACGCATATGATCAAGACCTACAAACTGATTCATTTGATAAACCTTTTCTTCAAGAGTCATTCGACCCATAAGATCCTCAAGTCTTAGCTCTACAGGCTGACTAGCGTCAAGGTATAAAGGAGATTTAGACTGAGAAAAAATAGTAAATGTCACAAAAACAGTAATAATACAAAGTGACTTTAATTTATTCATAATTATCTATTTAATGCGTTTTTAATAATTTTATAAGATGGTGTTGGCTTTAAATTATCGTCATAAATAGATTGAAAATAACCCCTGTTTTCCTTAAATCGCTCGCCCATATCCCATAAATTTAATGCGACAACACCTGTTGATGTTTTTGACTCTAGTAAAGAAACTATCTTAGAATATAAATTAGCCTGTATCAGATGATCTCTTTTAATATTTAATTTATTTTTAATTCTGAAGTCTAGTTCTGTGATATGAAATTCTAGATTATTCGCATGAGCCCAGTCAATTAATTCTGAAAGTTGTAGTAAATTTTTATCTGTATTATCAATAAAGCCCTTGGTGGAATTACTCAAATTAATGTGACCTTGCCATCCAATTGCATCTACACGATATCCCTTGGAACGTATGTATAAAATTGTTTCTTTAACCTTATTCCACATTTTTGGCTGCATTCCAGCATTATGATTATAAACCAGTTTAATATTTGTTGCATTTTTAGTAGCAATCTCGAAAGATTTTAAAATATAATTAGGAAAACCGTTAGAGTCTAAACCCATCTTTAACCATGGGTTTTCCCAAGAAGATGTCCCCTTTTTTGGACCAAACCATTCTCCGTTTGGTAGAACAGTTTCATTAACTACGTCCATCCATTTGATGTTTGGAATAGTATTAAACCGTTTTGTAGTAGCAGTCATGAAATCTATTAATACAGACTGAAGTTCTTCAGGAGTTCTATCATCATCTTTAGCCCAGCTTGAGGCTTGTGGACTAGAAGGCCCATGCATTCTAACCATTAAGTTATTAGCTTTGGAAAAAATAATAAAATCATTAATTCTGTTCCAATCCCAAACATTAGGATTAGGATGAATTCTAGATTGCTTCGCAGCATTAGCAGGAGTTAAATAATTAAAATCTTTAAGGAATAACTTACCTTTTTCAGAGTTAATCTCGTGATGATTTAAAGTTGCTCCAATAATTAATTTTGATTTATCTGAAATAGCCCTCATTCCACTTGAGGACTCTTTTAGTTGGCTCTTAAAGTAAGTTGCTGCAATTTTTTGAAAACGATTTTTAATAACCAAAAAATCTTCATCATTAATTCTGTTGTAAGTTTCATTAGGATCTAGGTTATAATCATACAACTCCTCAGCATAGATATCATTTTTATAAATAGGATCTGTACTTTTTTTATTAGT
>JAQWYU010000166.1 GCA_029253805.1 Flavobacteriaceae bacterium
CTCTTTTCTGGAATGAGTTAAAGGGACTATTTGGAAATATTTACCCTAAAAACAACGAGTATAGAAAATTTATAAATTTTTACTTATTTTACCTTTGTATCTATTTCTTATTACTCCTATCATATATATATGATTTTAACAGATTGAATTTATTAAAAAAGTATTACCTTTTAGTCATAAAATTCCTAGTTAATATTATAGAGGATGCATAGAAAGCAGTTTTTAAAACACGGTAGTATTATTGTTGGAGGATTAGTGATTAATCCTTTGCCAATTATTGCTTCAAACTTTACAGAACCTAATATTGAAAATAAATTTACTTCAAAAAGGCCTGATTTAAATCAAAGAACTTTTGTGAGTGAACAGGTTGAATTAGTAATTCAAAATATGAAGTCCTTTATAATGGACAAGGAGCTTAAATGGATGTTTGAAAATTGTTATCCAAACACTTTGGACACTACCGTAGATTACGAAAAAATTGATGGTAAGCCAGATACATTTATTATTACAGGAGACATAGATGCAATGTGGTTAAGGGATTCGACTGCTCAGGTATGGCCTTATATGCCATTAATAACAAAAGAGCTAAAGCTTAAAAACTTAATTCTTGGATTGATTAACCGCCAGGTTAAGTGCGTTCTTGCCGATCCTTATGCCAATGCTTTCTATAAAGATTTGACAAAAAAATCTTACTGGATTTACGATAGTCCAATCCCAGGTCCTGGAATTCATGAACGCAAATGGGAAATAGATTCTTTGTGTTATGTGATAAGACTTTCTTATAAGTACTATGAACTTACAAATGACTCCTCTGTATTTGATGATAATTGGGACAAAGCAATGCGATTAATAGTGAAGGCTTTTAAAACTGAACAGCGAAAAGATGGAGAGTCCCCATATTTTTTTACAAGAAAAACAACTTCAATGCTTGATGCTCCAATTTTTGAAGGTACTGGCAGACCAATAAAACCAACTGGAATGATCTGTTCTATGTTTAGGCCTTCAGATGACGCTACTTTATTTCCGTATCTTATACCATCTAATATTTTTGCTGTTATTTCACTTCAACAGCTTTCTGAGATCTATCAAGACGTTTTAAAAGATCGAGAGTTTGCCGTTGAATGTGAGGCCTTTTCGATTGAGGTAGATTCTGCCATAAAAAAATATGGGGTTTTAGATCACTTAAGTTTTGGAAAAATATACGCCTATGAAGTTGATGGTTTTGGAAATGCTGTATTTATGGACGATGCTAATGTCCCTTCACTAATGTCTTTGGCCTATTTAGATTCTCAAATGTCTTCAGATCCAATTTATAAAAACACTCGAAACTTTTTACTTAGTGATTCTAATCCTTATTTTTTAAGGGGAAAATATGCTGAAGGGCAAGCTAGTCCCCATACTGGAAAAGAAAAGATATGGCCTATGGGTATTATTCTTCGTGCGATGACTTCTAGCGATGATAATGAAATAATTAAATGTTTAGAAGCTCTTAAAGCTACTCACGCTGATACTGGCTTTATGCATGAAGCATTTCATAAAGACAACCCTAAAAACTTCAATAGAGAGTGGTTTGCTTGGGCAAATACATTATTTGGGGAGTTAATCATAAAAATACACAACGAGCGCCCTAATATTTTATCAAACTTAATAAATAGCGGCTAAACGTTATTTATAATCTTAATTTGTTTTAATGAATTTACTTAAGACTTACATTCGCGATGTTGCGGATTTTCCAAAAAAAGGTATACTGTTTAAGGATATTACACCATTACTTAAAAGTCCAGATGGAGTCGCATTATGTTTGGAGTCCTTATTATCCCAGCTACAAAACTTAAAAATTGATAAAGTTGTAGCTATAGAAGCGCGAGGATTTTTCTTTGGTATCTTGTTAGCACAAGCGCTAAAGGTGCCCTTTGTACCAATTCGAAAGGCTGGTAAATTGCCTAGAAAGGTAGTTGCTAGGCCTTATGACTTAGAATATAGTTCTGATGTATTAGAAATGCATGATGATGCCATTCAAATTGGGGATAATGTTCTTATACATGATGATGTTCTCGCCACAGGGGGAACCGCGGAAGCAGTCTGTAGAATTGTTGAATCAGCTGGAGGTAAGGTTGTACAGTGTAATTTTATTATGGAGCTTAATAAGCTTCAAGGAGCTAAAAAAATATCTTCATACCCTATTTATGCAGCAGTGAATTATTAATCTATTGCTTTTTTTGTTACATAAAGTCGCCAGCCAAATAAAATCAT
>JAQWYU010000167.1 GCA_029253805.1 Flavobacteriaceae bacterium
ATAAACGCACAAGTAGTCGTTAAAGAAGATACTTATGCAGCTGTTTATGCTACAGTAGGTGTTTCTCATAGTCCTGCAGTTGTCTGTATCTTAGGTACAGGTTCTAACTGCTCATACTACGATGGCCAAGCCATACATCAAAAAATAGTATCATTAGGATATTCAGTTATGGATGACGCATCTGGAAATTATTATGGTAGACAGCTATTGAGAGATTATTATTTTGACCACATGCCACATGATTTAAAATTAGTTTTCAAAACAAGATATAACGTCAGTGACGATGTTGTTAAAAGTAACTTATACAAAAAAGCTAACCCCAATGCTTACCTAGCCACCTTTGCAGAGTTTTTGATTTTAAATAAAGAATCTAAATATGTTCAAAAAGTTATCAAGGAAGGTTTGCGCATATTTGTAGAAAATATGATTTTACAGTACAGTGAAGAAATTAAGACAGTTCCTGTTCACTTTGCTGGGTCAATAGCTTATTTTACCCAAGATGAAATTAAAGAAGTAGCAATAGAATACGGATTTACAGTAGGTAACTTTCAGCGACGTCCTATTGAAGGTCTGGTTGATTACCATGCTCAAATTGCCAAAACCTGATAAAAGATTACTTAGCAGCAATCATACTTATTTCTACGTTTACAAATTTTGGTAAGTTAGCAACCTCAACTGTTTCTCTAGCTGGGGCTGAAGATTCATCAAAATACTTACCGTAAACTTTGTTTATAGCTTCAAATAATTTCATATCCGAAATAAAAATTGTAGACTTAATAACGTTATTAAATGCCATATTAGCTTCTTCCAAAACAGCTTTTAGGTTTTTCATAACTTGTACAGTTTCAGTTTCAATACTGTCTTGTACTAACTTACCTGTTTCTGGATTTAAACAAATTTGTCCAGAAGTATATAAAACATCTCCTACAAGTACAGCTTGACTATACGGTCCTATTGGTTGAGGTGCTTTCAGTGTGCTGATAATCTTTTTCATAATTTATAATCTTTTATCTGGCTGTCTTCGTTTTTCATATTTAATATCCTTAAACATACTTGAGCGAATACCAATGAAGAAGTTCCAAGAACTTCTATTACTGAACGGAATCCAAGAAAAATTCATTCTCCAACTAAGCAAATCGCGTTCAAACCGTAACTGAGTGTAAGTAAATCCATTGTTTTTCAGGTCATAACCTGATGAAGCACCAACACTCCACCTCGGCGATAGTTCAATATCACCCGAAAACATTAACGAGTGAGAAGAGATTTCACTTTGTCTCCTTGTGTTATTGTAGTTTACTGCATAAGCGAGTCTTAAACTCCACGGAATTTTATAATTATACAATGCAGAAGGTACTACCTCTTTTTCCTTATCATTATTCAGAGATTGGTTAGAATAGTCTTGATTTTTTCCAAATAAATCATCTGCTCGGCCTCCACTTTTTCTTGACTCTTCCTTCGCCTGATCTTCATTTGAATTTTCTTCATCAAAACTATCGCTGGATAAATTGTAACTCATAGTCATATTTGCGCTAGTTAAACGAAACAAACTACCTCCATTTTCAAGATTAAATATATTAATTTTTTTATTGTTATTGTCAAGAGCATAAGGATCAAGAGTGGCTCCAAAATTTAGACTTAATTTATTATCAAATAATTGTGTTCCGCCAGATACTCTTACAGGGCTCCAGTTTAATGAATCGCCAGCAACATTGTAATTTGTGGAAAAGTTTAGTGAGTTCAATAAAAATATTTTTTTTGGGTCAGTTGCTGTACTGTCCTTATCTCGGATCTTAGCTTCTATATTGTTGTTTAGTGATATCCCTATTCCACTTGAAAATGATTTTCCTGGCGCTCCAAATAATGACTGTTCAAATCTGCTGTAGTCCACCTCATTAGTAGTAGTCCCATCTGCACTTATGACCTCGTAAGTTTCATAATACCTATCGAATGAAGGATTAATATTATAACTAACAGAGGGACGCATTACATGTCTGATAGCTTGTATTTTTCTGTTTTCACCAAAATCAAACATTCCGTAAACAGTAGTTCCTACGCTAGTACTAAAGTTGTATGTGCGATAAGAGTCAAAACCTTTTAAGGGTTTTATAATCACAGATTGAGTTTCTAAATCATACTCTTTTTTGATTGTATTAAAAGTCCAATTTTCTTTAAAATTAGCACTAGTGCTCATACTAAAGTGTTTAAAAATCTTAAAATTAGTACTTAATGGAATAGTATGTTGAAATCCTGCTTTGGCGTTTTCAAACATCACAGGCTTAAAAAATAAAGAATCTGTGGTCTGAATACGATTTTCAGCTCGCACATTGTATTGGAAGTTGATATTTTGAAGAGCTCCTTTTTTACTTCCATTTTTTGGTGAAAAAGGAAATATTCGGTCTATACTTCCTTGAAAAGTAGGCAATGTCATATTAATACTTTCAGTATTTGTATTTTGTGAGTGCGTAGCCGTTACACTTATGTTTACTTGGGGTTCCCCTTTAAATGTTTTTGAATAAGAAACTGATGAGGAAAGCGTATTATTCAAAAAATTTGACGAATTAAGTTGGTTAACAGACTCTTGAAAATAAGT